>JACMQP010000013.1 GCA_014376915.1 Ramlibacter sp. | reverse complement strand
CTCGTCAACGAAAAGAAGATCGAGGGCATCAGCCACATTCAGGACGAGAGCGACAAATCAGGCATGCGGCTGGTGATCGAATTGAAGCGCGGCGAAGTACCCGAAGTGGTGCTGAACAATCTCTACAAGCAGACCCAGCTGCAGGACACCTTCGGCATCAACATGGTGGCGCTGATCGATGGCCAGCCGCGCCTTTGCAACCTGAAGGACCTGATCTCGGTCTTCCTGCAGCATCGCCGCGAAGTGGTTACGCGCCGCACCGTCTTCGCGCTGCGCAAAGCCCGCGAGCGCGGCCACGTGCTCGAAGGCCTCGCCATCGCGCTGGCCAACATCGACGACTTCATCTCCATCATCCGCAATGCGCCCACGCCCCCGGTGGCGAAGGCAGAGTTGATGAGCCGCTCCTGGGACAGCCAGCTGGTGCGCGAGATGCTGACCCGCGCCCGCTCCGACGGCGGGGTGGTGAATGCCGACGACTACCGTCCGGACGGCCTCGGCCGCGAATTCGGCATGGGGTCCGACGGCCTGTACCGGCTCTCCGACACCCAGGCCCAGGAAATCCTGCAGATGCGCCTGCAGCGCCTGACGGGCCTGGAGCAGGACAAGATCGTAGCCGAGTACAAGGAAGTGATGGCCGAGGTCGAGGATCTGCTCGACATCCTGGCCAGGCCGGAGCGCGTCTCGACCATCATCGGCGAAGAACTGACGGCCATCAAGCAGGAGTTCGGCCAGACCAAGCTGGGCGCGCGCCGCAGCCTGGTGGAGCACAGCTCGTTCGACCTGTCGACGGAAGACCTGATCACGCCGACCGACATGGTGGTGACGCTGTCCCACAGCGGCTACATCAAGAGCCAGCCGCTGTCGGAATACCGCGCGCAGAAGCGTGGCGGCCGAGGCAAACAGGCGACGGCCACCAAGGAAGACGACTGGATCGACCAGCTGTTCATCGCCAACACCCACGACTACATCCTGTGCTTCTCGAACCGCGGCCGCCTGTACTGGCTCAAAGTGTGGGAGGTACCTGCGGGCTCGCGCGGATCGCGCGGCCGGCCGATCGTCAACATGTTCCCGCTGCAGGAGGGCGAAAAGATCAACGTGGTGCTGCCGCTGACCGGTGAATTCCGCAGCTTCCCGGCCGACCACTACGTCTTCATGTCCACCTCGATGGGGACCGTCAAGAAGACGGCGCTGAACGAATTCAGCAATCCGCGCAAGGCGGGCATCATCGCCGTGGACCTCGACGAGGGCGACTACCTGATCGGCGCCGCGCTCACCGACGGCAAGCACGACGTGATGCTGTTTTCCGACGGTGGCAAGGCCGTGCGCTTCGACGAGAACGACGTCCGCCCGATGGGCCGCAATGCCCGCGGCGTACGCGGCATGATGCTCGACGAAGGCCAGGGCGTCATCGCGATGCTGGTGGCGGAAGACGAGCAGCAGAGCGTGCTGACGGCCACCACCAACGGCTTCGGCAAACGCACCAGCATCACCGAGTACACCCGTCACGGCCGCGGCACCAAAGGCATGATCGCGATCCAGCAGAGCGAGCGCAACGGCAAGGTCGTGGCAGCGACACTGGTTCACGCGGACGACGAGATCATGCTGATCACCGACAAGGGCGTGCTGGTTCGCACCCGGGTCAGCGAGATCCGCGAACTCGGCCGCGCGACCCAGGGCGTGACGCTGATCGGGCTGGATGAGGGCTCCAAGCTGAGCGGCTTGCAGCGCATCGTGGAAAATGACGCCAATCCGGCGGACACCGAAGCGTCCGAGCCCGGCGCGGAAGACCCAACCGAGACCTGACCAGCGACGGGGCCACGTCCGCGGCGAAGGTCCGCTGGCGGCAGGCCGCATGCGTTCCTTATGAGTACAACGACGAAAAATCTCAGTCAGCTGCGCAATGCGATCGACGAGGTGGACCGCGAGCTGCTGGCCCTGCTGAATCGCCGCGCGGGCTTCGCCAACGAAGTGGGCGAGCTCAAGCGCGCAGAAGGCTCTGCGGTGTTCCGGCCCGAGCGCGAAGCCCAGGTCATCAACTCGCTGCAGACGGCGAATCCCGGCCCGCTGAAGGGCGAGAGCGTCGCCACCATCTGGCGCGAGATCATGTCGGCCTGCCGCGCTCTCGAAGCCCCGCAGCGCGTCGCGTACCTCGGCCCGGCGGGCACCTTCAGCGAACAGGCCGCGCTGCAGTTTTTCGGCTCGAGCATCGTGCACGTGCCCTGCGTCAACTTCGACGAGGTCTTCCACGCCGCCACCGCAGGCACCGCCGACTTCGGCGTGGTGCCGGTAGAGAACAACAGCGAAGGCGTGGTCACGCGTTCGCTCGACCTGCTGCTGCAGTCGCCGCTGCACATCGTGGGCGAAGTGAGCCTGCTGGTGCGCCATCACCTGCTGCGCCGGTCGAAGTCGCTCGAGACCATCGAGGTGGTGCTGGCCCATCCGCAGGCCCTGGCGCAATGCCAGGGGTGGCTGACCAAACACCTGCCGAACGCCGAGCGCCGTGCCGTCTCCAGCAATGCCGAAGGCGCACGCCTTGCGGCCACCAATCCGGCCTGGGCCGGCATCGCGAGCGAGCGGGCGGCCACCGAGTTCGGCTTGTACGTCGCCGCCCATGCGATCCAGGACGACGCGTTCAACCGCACCCGGTTTGCGGTGATCTGCTTGCCGCAGACGCTGCGGGCGCCACAGGCCTCGGGCCGCGACTGCGTCAGCCTGATCGTGTCGGTGCCGAACAAGCCCGGCGCGGTGCACGACATCCTGGTCCCGCTCAAGCAGCACGGCGTGTCGATGACCCGGTTCGAATCGCGGCCGGCCCGCTCGGGGCAGTGGGAATACTATTTCTATATCGACCTGCAAGGCCATCCGTCCCAGCCCCACGTGGCCGCGGCGTTGAATGACCTGCAGGCGCTGTGCGCCTTTTACAAGGTGCTCGGCACCTATCCTGTGGGTGAATGATGTTTGAACAACTGGGGCTGATCGGCTGCGGCCTGATGGGTGGCTCGTTCGCGTTGGCACTGAAACGGGCCGGCCTGGTCAAGCGCGTGGTCGGCTACAGCAAGTCGCCGTCCACCACCGAGCGGGCGCGCCAGATGGGCGTCATCGACGTCGAGGCGCCGTCGGCCCTGCTCGCCGTCTCGGGCGCCGACATCGTGCTGCTGGCGGTGCCGGTCGCGGCCACCGAGGCCACGCTGAAGGCGATCCGCCATCTGGTGAACAGCGAAATGCTGATCATGGACGTGGGCTCGACCAAGCGCGACGTCGTCGACGCTGGCCGCCGGGTGCTGCGCGACCACATCGGCTCGTTCGTCCCCTGCCATCCGATCACCGGCAAGGAAGTGTCGGGCGTCGAGCACGCCGACGCCGACCTGTACACCGGCAAGACCGTGATTCTCACGCCGATCGAACGTACCCAGGTGGCGCAGCTCAAGCGCGCCACCGACGTGTGGCAGGCGCTCCAGTGCCACGTCGTGCAGATGTCGCCGGACGCCCACGACGCCGCTTTCGCGGCGGTGAGCCACCTGCCGCACATGATCGCCTTCGCGCTGATGAACGGCATCACCGGGCAGAACAATGGCAAGGACATGCTGGCGCTGGCGGGGCCTGGCTTCCGCGACTTCACCCGCATCGCCGCCAGCGACCCGAAGATGTGGCGCGACGTCCTGCTGGCCAACAGGCAGGAACTGCTCGAGCAGTCCGCCGTGTTCCAGCGCGCCCTGCAGGCGATGGAACTCATGATCCGCAACAACAATGGCGAGGCGTTGGAGGAATCCATCGCCGTCGCCAGCCGCGCGCGGGCCAACTGGCGGATGGGTTTCCCGAAAAAATGACGGTCCCGGGGTCCTGATGTTTTCTACGGCCTTCCTGGACATTCCGCCGCTGGCAGGCGCGGCGGGCATGGTGAGCCTGCCCGGCTCCAAGAGCATCTCCAACCGCGTCCTGCTGCTGGCTGCGCTCAGCGGCGGCACGACGGTCGTGTACGACCTGCTCGACTCGGAGGACACCCGGGTGATGCTCGACGCGCTGCGCGCCCTGGGCTGCGGCGTGCGGCACGCCGGACCGGCACTTGAAGTCACGGGCCTCGGCGGACGCGCCCCTGCCGCGCCGGCGCGCCTGTTCCTGGGCAACGCCGGGACGGCGATGCGGCCGCTGACAGCGGCACTGGCCGTGACCGGCGGCGACTTCGAGCTCAGCGGCGTCTCGCGGATGCATGAGCGGCCGATCGGCGACCTGGTCGACGCGTTGCGCCAGCTCGGCTGCGCGATCGACTACCTGGGAACTGAAGGCTACCCGCCGCTGCACATCGGCCGGCCTCAGCTGAAGCTGGGCGCCCCGATCCAGGTCCGCGGCGACGTCTCCAGCCAGTTCCTGACGGCGCTGTTGATGGCGCTGCCGCTGGTGGCCCGGCAAGACGTCATCATCGAGGTGGTCGGCGAGCTGATCTCCAAGCCCTACATCGAGATCACGCTCAAGCTGCTGGAGCGCTTCGGCATCGCCGTGCGGCGTGAGGGCTGGTCGCGCTTCACCATTCCCGCCGGCAGCGCGTACCGCTCGCCGGGCAGCATCCACGTGGAGGCAGACGCATCGTCCGCCAGCTACTTCGTCGCGCTCGGCGCGCTGGCGGCAACCCCGGACGGGCCGTTGCGCATCCACGGGGTCGGCCTCGATTCGATCCAGGGCGACATCCGGTTCGTCGAGGCGGCGCAGCTGATGGGCGCCTGCGTCAGCGGCGAGCCCAACGGCCTGTCGATCTGCCGTGGCGCGTGGCCGCTGAAAGCGATCGACCTGGACTGCAACCACATTCCCGACGCCGCGATGACGCTGGCAATGATGGCGCTGTACGCCGACGGCACCACCACGCTGCGCAACATCGCCAGCTGGCGGGTCAAGGAAACCGACCGGCTGGCGGCCATGGCCATCGAGCTGGCCAAGTTCGGCGCGCAGGTCGAGGAAGGCGCCGACTTCCTGCGGATCACGCCGCCGGGCTTCGCCGCCGGGCCGTCCCAGGGCAAAGCAGCCCAGTCGCAGGGCAGCGAACCATTCGCAATGGGGAACGTGGGGGCCAACGGTTCCTGGACGACGGCTCCGGTCCACACTTACGACGACCATCGCATCGCGATGTGCTTCTCACTGGCGGCCTTCAACCCGGCCCGGCTACCGGTGCGGATCCTGGACCCGAAGTGCGTGGCCAAGACTTTCCCCGACTACTTCGAGGCCCTGTTTTCCGTGGCTCGCACGCCGCCGGAGAACATC
This sequence comes from Ramlibacter sp., assembly GCA_014376915.1. Next base: position 11,061 of record JACMQP010000013.1, on the reverse strand, counting down.
CCGGTGCTCTGCGTCGACGGCCCCACCGCCTCCGGCAAGGGCACGCTGGCCTCCGAGCTGGCGCATCGGCTGGGTTACCACTACCTTGATTCCGGCGCCCTGTACCGGCTGACGGCGCTGACAGCCCTGCAGGCCGGCTACGACCTCGCGCCGGAACACGAGGCCGCCATCGCCCGCCTGGCCGAGACGCTGCCGGTGCGGTTCCAGCAGGGTCAGGTGCTGCTGGCGGGAGTGGACGTCACCGAGGCGATTCGAACCGAGCAGGCCGGCATGAACGCCTCCCAGGTCTCCGCCCTGCCGGCCGTGCGGGTCGCGTTGCTGGCGCTGCAACACAGCTTTCGCCGCCTGCCCGGCCTGGTGGCGGATGGTCGCGACATGGGTACGGTGATCTTCCCGAGCGCGCCGATCAAGGTGTACCTCACCGCGAACGCCGCCCAGCGCGCGGAAAGGCGCTATAAGCAGTTGATTTCAAAGGGAATTCCCGCTACACTGGACGGTCTGCAGCAGGCTTTGGAAGCGCGCGACGCAAGGGATTCGTCCCGGCCCGTAGCGCCCCTGAAACCCGCCGCAGATTCCCTCCTGCTGGATAACTCGAGCCTCTCGATTGAAGAATCGGTGGCCCAGGTGCTCCGGTGGTGGGAAGCAAAACAACCTTTCTGATCCGTCTGAAGGTGTTTGCAAAACCAGGCCCGCATCGTCCCTCTCGCGCGTCAGCGCCCAGGCAGTGCGGTTCGACAACTTAACCCGCGGTCCCAAGCCGCAACAAACGCCGTCTCAGTCCTAAAAACATTCGCAATCCCGCGGATGGAAACCTGCTGGCGCGCAAGGAAGAAATCAATGTCTGAATCCATGGAATCTTTTGCCTCGATGTTCGAGGAATCGCTGCAGCGCTCTGAAATGCGCACCGGCGAAGTGATCACCTCCGAGGTGGTCCGTATTGAGCACAGCTTCGTGGTCGTCAACGCCGGCCTCAAGTCCGAAGCGTATGTGCCGATCGACGAATTCAAGAACGACAAGGGCGAGATCGAAGTCCAGGTCGGCGACTTCGTCTCGGTGGCCATCGACGCCATCGAAAACGGTTACGGCGACACCATCCTGTCGCGTGACAAGGCCAAGCGCCTCGCCTCCTGGATGAGTCTCGAGAAGGCCCTGGAATCCGGCGAGTTCGTCACCGGCACCACCAGCGGCAAGGTCAAGGGCGGCCTGACGGTCCTGGTCAACGGCATCCGCGCCTTCCTGCCGGGGTCGCTGATCGACACCCGTCCGATCAAGGACCTGACGCCGTACGAAAACAAGACGATGGAGTTCAAGGTCATCAAGCTGGACCGCAAGCGCAACAACGTGGTGCTGAGCCGCCGCGCCGTTGTGGAAGCCTCGATGGGCGAAGAGCGCGCCAAGCTGATGGAAACCCTGAAAGAAGGCTCCGTCGTCCGTGGCGTGGTCAAGAACATCACCGAGTACGGCGCATTCGTCGACCTCGGCGGCATCGACGGCCTGCTGCACATCACCGACATGGCGTGGCGCCGTGTCCGCCACCCGAGCGAAGTCGTTCAGGCTGGCCAGGAAATCACCGCCAAGATCCTCAAGTTCGACACCGAGAAGAACCGGGTTTCGCTGGGCCTGAAGCAAATGGGCGACGACCCGTGGATGGGCGTGAATCGCCGCTACCCGCAGGGCACGCGCATGTTCGGCAAGATCACCAACATTGCCGACTACGGTGCGTTCGTGGAACTCGAGCCCGGCATCGAAGGCCTGGTGCACGTTTCCGAAATGGACTGGACCAACAAGAACGTCGCCCCGAGCAAGATCGTCGCCCTGGGTGACGAGGTCGAAGTCATGGTCCTCGAGATCGACGAAGACAAGCGCCGGATCAGCCTGGGCATGAAGCAGTGCAAGGCCAACCCGTGGCAGGAATTCGCGCAGAACACCAAGCGCGGCGACCGCGTCAAGGGCCCGATCAAGTCGATCACCGACTTCGGCGTGTTCGTCGGCCTGGCAGCAGGCATCGACGGCCTGGTGCACCTGTCCGACCTGTCCTGGAACGAGCCGGGCGAAGCCGCCGTGCGCAACTACAAAAAGGGCCAGGAAGTGGACGCCATCGTGCTGGCCGTCGACGTGGACCGCGAGCGCATCAGCCTGGGTATCAAGCAGCTGGACGGCGACCCGTTTGCCACCTTCGTGTCCATCCATGACAAAGGCGCCGTGGTGTCCGGCAAGGTCAAGACCGTCGACGCCAAGGGTGCCGAGATCGACCTGGGCGAAGACATCATCGGATACCTGCGCGCTTCGGAAATCTCCCGCGACCGCGTGGAAGATGCCCGCAACGTGCTCAAGGAAGGCGACGAAGTCTCGGCCGTGGTTGTGAACGTCGACCGCAAGACGCGCAACATCCAGCTGTCGATCAAGGCCAAGGACATGGCCGACGAGCAGGGTCAGATGGCCAACCTGAGCCAGCAGTCATCGCGTGAAAACGCTGGCACGACCAGCCTGGGCGCATTGCTGCGCGCCAAGCTGGACAACTCGGAATCCAAGTAAGCTTGCGGGGCGGACCACTGAAGCGGCGAAGCTGCTGACGTGCTCTGTCCCAAACTTGCCAAGACATGACCCGCAGCGACCTCGTCGAAGAACTGGCAGCGCGATTCAGTCAGCTGACCCATCGCGACGCCGAGTACGCCGTCAAGACGATTCTCGACGCGATGGGCGAAGCGCTTGTGCGGGGCCACCGGATCGAGATCCGCGGCTTCGGCAGCTTCTCGATCAACCGCAGGCCGCCCCGCATGGGGCGCAACCCGCGGTCGGGCGAGAGCGTCCAGATCCCGGAAAAGCGGGTTCCCCATTTCAAGCCGGGCAAGGCCCTGCGCGAGGCGGTGGACAGGCGGACGGCAGAAATCGAGGCCGGCAGCTAGCGGCTGACCGCAGCCCCTAGAATTCGCTGTTCGAGGAGCTCGATGAAATACTTCCTGTGGCTGCTCAAGGCAGCCATTTTTTTTACCCTGTTCGCATTCGCGCTGAACAACCAGCAGGATGCGACGGTGCACTTCTTCTTTGGCACGCAGTGGCGGGCGCCGTTGGTGCTCGTCGTGCTGGCGGCCTTCGCGCTCGGCCTGGTCATCGGTGCCCTCGGCATGGTGCCGCGCTGGTGGAAGCACCGCGTGGCGGCCCACCGCGCCCATGCCACGCCCGCCGCCCCGGCCGAACAGCAGGCCCAACCGATGCACCATGGACTTTGACCTCAGCTGGGTGCTCTGGGGTCTGCCGATCGCCTTCGTGCTGGGCTGGGCCGCGTCGCGCTTCGACCTGCGCCAGCTGCGCATCGAGAACCGCCAGGCGCCCAAGGCCTATTTCCGCGGCCTGAACTTCCTGCTCAACGAGCAGCAGGACCAGGCCATCGACGCCTTCATCGAAGCCGTCCAGAACGACCCCGATACCTCCGAGCTGCACTTTGCGCTCGGCAACCTGTTCCGCCGCCGCGGCGAGTACGAGCGGGCGGTGCGGGTGCACGAACACCTGCTGTCGCGCGGCGACCTGAGCCACGCCGACCGCCAGCGCGCCCAGCACGCGCTGGCGCTGGACTACCTCAAGGCTGGCCTGCTGGACCGGGCCGAGGAGGCGCTGCGCAAACTCGCGGGCACGGCCTTCGAAGAGCAGGCGCTGCTGGCCCTGCTGTCGATCTACGAGCGGTCGCGCGACTGGCTGCAGGCAGGCGAAACCGCCGCCAAGCTCGACGCCTCAGGCCACGGCAACTTCAACAACCGGCTGTCGCACTACCTGTGCGAGCGCGCCGCGCAAGCGCCGAACGACAAGGCCGAACGGCTGCTGCGCGAAGCGATGAAAGTCGCACCCGACGCCGCTCGCCCCGGCATCGACCTGGCGGCGCTGCAGCGGCGCGCCGGCGACGTGGCCAGCGCCTACCAGACGCTGTCGCGGCTGGCGCATTCGGCGCCCTCGGCGATCCCGCTGATCGCCGGCCCACTCGGCGAAGCCGCGCTGGCCTGCGGCATGGGGGAGGAAGCGCTGGAAACGCTCAAGGCCAGCTACGAGCTGGCGCCCTCGATCGACGTGCTGGAAGGCATCGTGGCGCTCGACCCGGACCGCGAAGCCGCGCGCGGCTGGTATGTGCAGCACCTCGGGCGCGAGCCGTCGCTGGTGGCCGCCAGCCGCTGGCTGGCCGGCGAGAAGCTCGAACACGAGCAATACCATCCCCAGGTCCAGCGCGCGCTGGAGCACGCCGTCAAGCCGCTCACCCGGTACCGGTGCGCGGCCTGCGGCTTCGAGGCCAAGCAGCATTTCTGGCAATGCCCGGGTTGCCAGGCCTGGGACAGCTACCCGGCGCGCCGGGTGGAAGAACTATGAACATCAGCAAGCAGCAGCTGGCCAAGGCCAGCGTCCTGGTGGTCGGCGACGCGATGCTGGACCGCTACTGGCATGGCGCCGTCGACCGCATCTCGCCTGAAGCGCCGGTGCCGGTGGTCAGGGTGACGCGCGAGGAGGAGCGCATCGGCGGCGCCGCCAATGTCGCCTACAACTTGGTCACCCTCGGCGCGAAGGCCAGCTTCCTGGGCGTGGTCGGCGACGACGAGCCCGGCCGCAACCTGGAGGCGCTGCTCGAGGAAACCGGCATTGCCACCCACCTCAAGCGCGACCCCTGCTTGCGCACGACGGTGAAGCTGCGCGTAATCGGCCGCCACCAGCAGTTGTTGCGGCTGGACTTCGAGAACGAGCCGGACCACGAAGCGCTGGCTTCGCAGACCGAAGCGTTCGCGCGGCTGGCGCCGGCGCACGGCGCGGTGCTGTTCTCCGACTACGCCAAGGGCGGTCTGGCCCACATCCCGGCGATGATCTCGGCCGCGCTCGCCGCCAGCCGGCCGGTGCTCGTCGATCCCAAAGGCAACGACTATTCGCGCTACGCCGGTGCGTCGGTCATCACGCCCAACCGCACCGAGCTGCAGCAGGTGATGGGCCCATGGCGCGATGACCAGGAGCTCGCCGTCAAGGCGCAGCGGCTACGCGGGGAGCTCCAGCTCGGCGCCCTGCTTGTGACGCTGGGGGAAGACGGCATGACCCTGTTCGACGACCAGGGCGTGCTGCATGTGAACGCGCTGGCGCGCGAAGTGTTCGACGTCACCGGCGCCGGCGACACCGTCATCGCCACCCTGGCGGCACTGGTCGCCGCGGGAATGAACCTGCGACAGGCCCTGCCGCTCGCCAACAAGGCCGCCGGCATCGTGGTCGGAAAATTCGGCACCGCCACGGTGTCGTACGAGGAGTTATTCGAATGAGAGTTGTCGTGACCGGGGCTGCGGGTTTCATCGGCAGCAACATCGTCAAGGGCCTGAACGCGCGGGGAATCGACGACATCATCGCCGTGGACGACCTGACCCAGGGTGACAAGTTCCGCAACCTGGCCGACCTGCGGATCGCCGACTACGTCGACGCCGGCGACTTCTACGCGCGCTTCGCCGAGGCCGCGTACGGCAAGGTAGAGGCGGTGTTCCACGAAGGCGCATGCAGCGACACGATGGCGACCGACGGCAAGTACATGATGGCGAACAACTACACGCTGTCGTGGGATTTGTTCGCAGCCTGCCAGCGCCTGCGGACGCGGTTGCTGTACGCATCGTCCGCCGCCACCTATGGAGAGTCGAAACCTGGGCAGGCTTCGACGGGCGGCCCCGCCTCCTTCCGCGAAACGCCAGAATTCGAGCACCCGCTGAACGTCTACGGCTACTCCAAGCTGCTGTTCGACCAGAAGATGCGGCGCGAGCTCGGCATGCGCTTCGAGGCGGCGACGCACCAGGTTGCAGGCTTTCGCTACTTCAACGTCTACGGCCCGCGCGAGCAGCACAAGGGCCGGATGGCCAGCGTCGCTTTCCACGAATTCAACCAGTTCGGTGCCGAGGGCAAGGTGCGACTGTTCGGTGAGTACGGCGGCTACGGCCCGGGCGAACAGCAGCGGGACTTCGTCTTCATCGACGACGTGGTGGCAGTGAACCTGTGGTTCTTCGAGCACCCGGGCCAGTCCGGTATCTTCAACCTGGGCACCGGCCGGGCCCAGCCCTTCAACGACGTCGCCACTGCGGTCGTCAACGCCCTGCGGCCAGGCCAGCCGGCGCTGGATGCGGCGGGGGCCGCGGCCCGGGGCCTGATCGAGTACATCCCCTTCCCCGACGCCCTGCGCGGCAAATACCAGTGCTACACCCAGGCCGACCTGACGGCCTTGCGGGCGGCCGGCTGCAACCACGCTTTTGCCGATGTCCAGGCCGGCGTTGCGAGCTATGTGGCATCCCTCTCCGCCAGCTAGGGGATCGGCGGTCAACCGGCCGCTTCGGGCCGCCGTTACACACAGGCCCGGCGCACGTCGCGCCGGTTCCACTCAAGGAGATTGACATGTTCAAGAAAATCCTGGCCATCCTGGTCATGCTGTGCGCCACCCTCGCGATGGCGGCTGTCGACGTGAACAAGGCAACCGACGCCCAGCTGGACGGCATCAAGGGCATCGGCCCCGTCACCACCAAGCTGATCACGACCGAGCGCAAGAAGGGCGAGTTCAAAAACTGGCAGGACTTCATCGACCGCGTGAAGGGCGTCGGCGAAAAGAGCGCCGTCAAGCTGTCGGAGAACGGCCTGACCGTCAACGGCGAGAGCTTCAAGGGCGCCGTCATGAAGGACGAGAAGAAGGATGCCAAGGCCGACGCGAAGGCTGTGAAGGCCACCGCCAAGGCGGATGCCGCCAAGCCGGCAGCCAGCGCCCCCAAAGCTGCCGCTAGCGCCGCCAAGAAATAAGGTTTGCGCGCTCCAGAAAAACCCGCTTCGGCGGGTTTTTTCGTGGGCAGCTCAGGTGGTCGGCGCCAGCGCGATCAGGTCGGTGACGCCCGGGTCGACGCCGGCCTGCATCAGCAGCGTCGTGACCTGGCCGCGGTGGTGGGCCTGGTGGTTGAAGAAATGGCTGAGCGCCATCCAGGCGGGATGCTCGCGCCGCACGCCCTTGCTGTTGCTGTAGCGCATGGTGCGCAGCGGAAAGTCGACCGGCATCGCGGCCAGCCAGCATTCGATGGCCGCGTCGAGCCGCGCGCGCTGTGCCCGCAGCGCCGGCCAGGCCGGATAGAGCACCGTCTCATGCACGGCGCCCGCCGGCAGGCCCAGCAGGCCGCCACCCAAGGCGCCCGCTTCCGTCCCCTCCTGGGCGGCGAAGCGCGCCAGCCAGAGCTGGTCACCCCACACCAGGTGATTCAGCGTGTCGTGGATGGAGCCGAAGAAGGCGGCCCGTTCGCGCTTGCGCTCCGCGTCGGGCAGTGCTTCGCAAGCGTCGTACAGCCGCTCGTTGAACCAGCGGTTGTAGCGGGCAAGCCAGCGGTAGTTGTCGACGAAGCTGCTGTCCATGCCGTCAGGCCTTGCCGTAGCCGCCGCCGCCCGGCGTGTGGATCTCGAAGATGTCGCCCGGCTCCATCTGCGTCTGGCCGATGTGCCCCAGCGCCTCCACGCTGCCGCCGGCGCGCACCACGCGGTTGATGCCGACCTGCCCCGGTTCGCCGCCGGCCATGCCGAATGCGCCATGCTTGCGACCGTTGGACAGGATGCTGGCCGTCATCGCTTCCAGGAAGCGCACCCGGCGCACACCGCCGTGACCGCCGGTCCATCGTCCCTTGCCGCCGGAACCGGCGCGGATCTCGTAGCTTTCCAGCCGCACCGGAAAGCGGAACTCCAGCACCTCGGGGTCGGTGAGGCGCGAGTTGGTCATGTGAGTCTGCACAACACTCGTTCCGTCGAAGCCCGCGACGACGCGACCCGCGGCATCGATCACTGCTCCGGCGCCGCTTCCCCCGGAGATCGTCTCGTAGTACTGGTGCTGCGCGTTGCCAAAAGTGAAGTTGTTCATCGTGCACTGGCTGGAGGCCATCACGCCAAGCGCTCCGAACAGCGCGTTGGTGATGCAGGACGACGTTTCCACGTTGCCCGCCACCACCGACGCCGGCGGGTTCGGGTTGAGCATCGAGCCGGCGGGAATGATCACCTTCAAGGGTTTCAAGCAACCGGCGTTGAGCGGGATGTCGTCGTCGACCAGCGTACGGAACACGTACAGCACCGCAGCCATGCACACCGCTGTCGGCGCATTGAAGTTGTTGGTTTGCTGCGGCGAGGTGCCGGTGAAGTCGATCTCCGCGCTGCGATTTTTCGCGTCGACCCGGAGCGCGACCCGGATCTGCGCGCCGTTGTCCAGCGGCAGCGTGAAGACCCCGTCCGTGAGGCGCGTGATCACGCGCCGCACCGATTCCTCGGCGTTGTCCTGCACGTGGCCCATGTAGGCCTGCACCACGCCCAGCCCGAACTGCCCCACCATCCGGCGCAACTCCTGCACGCCCTTTTCGTTGGCCGCGATCTGCGCCTTCAGGTCCGCCATGTTCTGCTCGGGATTGCGGCTCGGGTATTCGCCGCCGCGCAGCAGGTCGAGCATTTCCGCCTCGCGCAATGTTCCGCGGTCCACCAGCTTGACGTTGTCGATCTGCACGCCCTCTTCCTCGATGCGGGTCGAGAAAGGCGGCATCGATCCGGGCGAGGTGCCGCCGATGTCCGCATGGTGTCCGCGGGAACCGACGTAGAACAGCGGCTGCGCCTCGTCGTGCAGGTACACCGGCGTGATCACCGTCACGTCAGGCAAGTGCGTGCCGCCGTGGTACGGGTCGTTGAGCACGTACACGTCGCCGGGCGACATCTTTCCCGCGTTCTCCCGAATCACGGTTTTGATGCTCTCGCCCATCGAGCCCAGGTGGACCGGCATGTGCGGTGCATTGGCGATCAGGTTGCCGGCGGTGTCGAACAGCGCGCAGGAAAAATCGAGCCGCTCCTTGATGTTGACCGAATAGGCCGTGTTCTGCAGCTGCAGCCCCATCTGCTCGGCGATGTTCATGAACAGGTTGTTGAACACCTCCAGCAGCACCGGGTCGACCTGCGTGCCGGCGGCGAAGGTGATGATTCTCGGCGTGCGGCGCTCCAGCACCAGGTGATCCAGCGCCGTGAGCTTTGCTTCCCAGCCAGGCTCCACGACCGTGGTTGCATTTTTCTCGGCAATGATCGCGGGTCCCGGAATGACGTCGCCCGCGCGCAGGTCCTCCCGCACGACCAGCGCGGCCTCATGCCACTTTGCACCCGAGTACATGCGGACCGTCTCGCGCCGCGGCACTTCGCGTACCGGATGCACCGCGTGGGTCGGCTCGTGCGGCGCGTCGCCGGCGATCACCGCCTCGACCGACACCGCTTCCACGACCAGGGCCTTGTTCTGCATCAGGAAGGAGAAGCGCTGGCGGTACGCCGTCTCGAAGCCGGCTGAAATGGTGGCCAGATCCCCGAACGGAACCACCAGCGCCGAATCGCTGCCCTGATAGCGAACGTGGACGCGGCGATGCACCGTCGCGGCGCCGGTGCTCACCTGCTGCTTGCCCAGGTCGACCCGTGCCGTTGCTGCCAGCGCGGCCAGGCGTTGCCCCACTTCGGCCATCGAGCCCTCGGTCAGCGGCAACTCCACCGCCTGCTCGCGGATGACGTTCTGGTCCGCCAGCCCCATGCCATAGGCGCTCAGCACGCCGGCCAGCGGGTGCACGAATACGCGAGCCATGCCCAGCGCGTCCGCCACCAGGCACGCGTGCTGGCCGCCGGCGCCGCCGAAGCACTGCAGCGTGTAGCGCGTGACGTCGTAGCCGCGCGCCACCGAGATTTTCTTGATGGCGTTGGCCATCTGCTGCACAGCGATGTCGATGAAGCCCTCGGCGATGGCTTCGATGCTGCGGCCGGTCTGCCGCGCCAGTGCGTTGAACTGTTCCTGCGCCGCGTCGAAGCTCAACGCCTCGTCGCCATGCACGCCGAAGACTTTGGGGAAGTAGCGCGGCTGGATCTTGCCAACCATCACGTTGGCATCGGTCACCGCCAGCGGGCCGCCGCGCCGGTAGCTCGCCGGGCCCGGATTGGCCCCTGCGCTGCGCGGCCCGACGCGGAACCGGGCTCCGTCGTAAGCCAGGATCGACCCGCCGCCGGCAGCAACGGTGTGGATGCTCATCATCGGTGCGCGCATCCGCACGCCGGCGACCTGGGTCTCGAATTCGCGTTCAAACTGGCCGGCGAAATGCGAGACGTCGGTCGACGTGCCGCCCATGTCGAAGCCGATGACCCTGTCGTGGCCACCCAAAGCCGCAGTCCGCGCCATGCCGACGATGCCGCCGGCGGGGCCCGACAGGATCGCGTCCTTGCCCTGGAAGGCGTGGGCGTCGGTCAGGCCGCCCGAGGACTGCATGAAGAACAGCTGCACACCCGGCATCTCGCTCGCGACCCGGTCGACGTAGCGGCGCAGGATCGGCGACAGGTAGGCGTCGACCACGGTGGTGTCGCCGCGGCTGACGAACTTCATCATCGGGCTGGTCTCGTGCGAGGTGCTGACCTGGGTGAAGCCGACCTCTCGCGCGATCCGCGCCGCCGCCTGTTCATGCCCGGTGAAGCGGTAGCCGTGCATGAACACGACCGCCACGCTGCGCAGGCCGTGAGCAAAGGCTGCCTGCAGGTCGGTCCGCAGGCGCGCTTCGTCCAGGGCATGCAGCAACTCGCCGTGGGCGCCAACGCGCTCCTGCGCCTCGATCACCTCGCTGTAAAGCAGCTCGGGCAGCACGATGTGGCGGTCGAACAGGCGGGGCCGGTTCTGGTAGGCGATCCGCAGCGCGTCGCGAAAGCCGCGCGTCGTCACCAGCAGCGTCGGATCGCCCTTGCGCTCGAGCAGCGCGTTGGTGGCGACCGTGGTTCCCATCTTCACCGACTCCACCTGCGCCGGCGTCACCGGCTCGCCGGCCTGCAGCCCCAGCAGGTGGCGGATGCCGGCGACCGCAGCGTCGCGGTACTGCTCCGGGTTGTCCGACAGCAGCTTGTGGGTGGACAGCGTGCCGTCGGGCCGCCGGCCGACGATGTCGGTGAAGGTGCCGCCGCGGTCGATCCAGAATTGCCAGCGTGGGCCGGCCGGGGAAGTATTGGTGTTCATGAAGAATGCGTTGGAGCAGCGCCGGCAATCCTACCGCCCCGGCCCGG
>JACMQP010000628.1 GCA_014376915.1 Ramlibacter sp. | reverse complement strand
GACGCTCTGCGCCTTGACGTAATCGAAATCGGGTGACTTCATTCGGGCTCCTAGAACAGGCGTGCGCCGATCCAGACGCCGAAGCCGGTGGCGCCGACCCCCATCAGGAACCAGAGCAGACGGGGCACTTCGTCGCCAATGCCGCGGCGCAGCGCAAGCCCAACGACCTTCCCGGCAGGCGCAGCCACAGCGGCCGCAGACGGTGTCGCAACGGAAGGCGCGGAGGGCCCATCGGCCTCAGCCTCGACCAGGACCGTAGGTGACAGATGTTCACGCAGCGCCGCGAAAAACTGGTCGGCCAGCTGCTTGGCCGAAGCATCCATCATCCGCCCCCCGATCTGCCCGAGTTTGCCGCCCACCGAGGCCTTGACGGTGTACGTCAGGACGGTGCCTGCGCCCGCCTCGCGCAGCTCCACCTGGGAGCGGCCCGACGCCATGCCGGCCGCGCCACCCGAGCCCTCGAACGCCATCACGCAGCGCTGCGGCGGCTCGACTTCCGACATCGTGATCCGGCCGTTGAAGCGCGCCCGCACCGGCCCCATCTTCACCATGACCCGGACCACTCGCACGTCCGGCGATTCGTCGCTCACCTGCTCGCAACCGGGAATGCACGCCTGCAGCACCGCCGCGTCGTTCAGCGCCGCCCAGACCCGCTCGCGCGGGGCATTCATCGCCACTTCACCAATCAGTTCCATACAGTGCCTTCTGGCGCGAACGCCGGGTGCGGGTCCAGGCAGTTTTGGGGTTAGTACTGATGGTCGTATTGACCAACCGTTCAACAATCCTACGCATGGTTGACAGTTTGGTAAATAGTGCCGTTCCCCGGACAAACCCTGAACCTGCGCACGGCGCTACGGAGCCGGCTGCCGTGCGCCGCCGCATGGGCGTGGCGGAGCGCGAGCGCCACATCGTCGACGGCGCCATCGGCTTTTTTTCCGAGCACGGCCTGGACGCGCAGATGCGCGAACTGGCGACCGCCATCGGCGTCACCCACACCCTGGTCTACCACTACTTCCCGACCAAGCAGGCCCTGGTGGACCGGGTCTACCAAGAGGTGTTCGAAGGTCGCTGGAAGCCGGAATGGGAGGCGCTGCTGGATGACCGCAAGCTGTCGCCCGAAGCCAAGCTGAATGCGTTCTACGTCGACTACGCGCGCACCGTGCTGACGCGCGAGTTCGTCCGCATCCTGATTTTCTCCGGCCTGGCCGACCGCAGCATCACCGACCGTTTCTTCGACCTGCTGGCAAAGCGCCTGTTTCCGCGGCTGGTGCGCGAGACCCGACGCTATCGCGGCAGCCGCAGCCGCGCCCGGCCCAGCGCCCGGGAGCACGAACTGCTGATGGGTTTGCACGGCGGCGTTTTTTACGGTGGGCTGCGCTGGTTCGTCTATGGCCAGGCCGTGCACCCAACCCAGCCCGCGCTGGACGACCCCATCGTGATCGCCGATCGCGTGCGCAGCTACCTCGGCGCCAGCCTGTCGCTCGAGCCGGCGGGCGGGGCGGCAGCAACGCCTGCGCGCAAGGCGCGCTAACTCCAGGGAATCCCCGATGACATTGACGCTCAACCACATTTCGATCCGGACCACCGATCTGGCCGCCACCCGCCGTTTCTACGAGTCGGTGCTCGGACTCACCGTGGGACCGCGGCCGGACTTCCCCTTCCCCGGCCTGTGGATGTACCGCGGTGACCATGCGGACGTGGCCAATGCAGTCGTCCACCTCATCGGCATGGACCCCAACGATGCGCAAGGGCTGAAGAACTACCTGGGAGACCGCGACATCGCTTCGCTGCGCGGCAGCGGCGCGGTCGACCATGTCGCGTTTTTTGCCGACGGCCTGGCCGCGATGCTGGCCCATCTCGAAGGGCTGGGCATTACTGCCCGGCAGCGCACCGTGCCCTCGATCGGCCTGCACCAGGTCTTTCTGGACGATCCCAACGGCGTCGTCGTCGAACTGAACTTCCCTGCGGCCGAACACGCGGCTCGCTCCGCCTGAGCAGATTCAACGATGGCAAGCGTCTTGATCGCGGGCGGTTCCCTGGGCGGCCTGATGGCCGCCAACCTGCTGTCGCGCGACGGACACGCCGTCACTGTGCTCGAAAAGGCCGGCGGAACGCTCGATGGCCGCGGCGCCGGCATCGTGACGCATGCGGCGCTGGTCGAGGGCATGCACCGCTGCGGAATGGATCCCGCCACCCCGCTCGGCGTTTCGGTGCCCGGTCGCGTCACGCTCGACAGCCACGGAACGGTGCTGGGAGAGCTCGCCATGCCCCAGGTCCTGACGTCGTGGAGCCGGCTCTACCAGCTACTGCGCGACCTGTTGCCGCCCGACTGCTACCGGCAGGGCGTGACCGTGCAGCAGGTGGAGCAGGACCTGCAGGGCGTGCGGGTGTCCACCAGCGCGGGGCACATCGAAGCCGACCTGCTGGTGGCGGCCGATGGCATCCGTTCCGCCATCCGCCAGCAATTGTGGCCAACCGTGCAGCCGCTGTACGCGGGCTATGTGGCCTGGCGCGGCGTCTGCGAAGAAGTGCTGCTCTCTCGCCGCTGCCTCGAATCGGTGTTCGAACGCTTCGCCTTTTGCGTGCCGCCTGGCGAGCAGTTGATCGGCTACCCGGTCGCCGGCGCCGGCAATCGCACCGAACCGCGTCACCGGGCCTGGAATTTCGTCTGGTACCGGCCCGCCCCGGCGCCCGCCGCGCTGGCCGAACTGCTGACCGACGCGGACGGAGTCCAGCATCCGCAAGGGATTCCGCCGCACAAGGTGTCCTGGCGCGAGATCGCCCGCATGCGTTCCGATGCGCGCCGGCTGCTGGCGCCGCAGTTTGCCGAGATCATGGAGAAGACCGCGCAGCCGTTCCTGCAGCCGATCCACGACCTGTGCTCCGACGAGATGGTCCGGGGCCGCGTTGCGCTGCTGGGCGACGCGGCGTTCGTCGCCCGTCCGCACGTCGGCATGGGCGTGACCAAGGCGATGCAGGATGCGATGGCGCTGGGCGATGCCCTGCGCACCCACGGCGCCACGGCTGCGGCGTTGCAGGCCTATGCACAGCAGCGCCTGCCCGCCGGCCAGCGCGTGGTCGAGCGTGGCCGTCGCCTGGGCGGGTACATGCAGGGGCTCGCCCGCGACGGCATCCCCGCGGACGCGCGGGACCCCCTCACGCCGATGGCCGAGACCGCCATCGACCTCGATGCAGCTGCGATGGTGCGCCCGCCCGGTTCACTTCACTAAACCGGCGACAGACCGGTGCCACACCGTGCATGACGCCCTCATGCGCATATCAACTTCCGGAGACTGACCATGACCTCATCGCATCGACCCACCCCGTCCGACCTGTCGCGCCGCCGCCTGCTGCAGGCCGGCGCCGCCGGCGCGGCACTGTCCAGCGCGCCCTTCGCGATCACCATCGTGCGGGCCCAGGGCACACCGATCCGCGTCGGTTTCCTGGTGCCGCTGACGGGCGCGTACTCGGCCGAGGCGCAGGATCAGGTGCGGGCCGCCGAGATCGCCGTGAAGGACTTCAACGACGCCGGCGGCTTCAACGGCCGCAAGGTCGAACTGCTGGTGCGCGACGACAAGCTCAATCCGGGTGAAGCGGCGACGCGCACGCTGGAGTTGATCGAAAAAGACAAGGTCGATTTCATCGTCGGCTCGCTGTCGGCCGCCACCCAGCTGTCGATCAACGCGGTGACGCGCGAGCGCAAGGTCATCTTCAATTCGATCAGCCAGTCGGACGCCATCAACGAGGTCAAGGACTGGAGCCCCTACACCTTCCACGAGGCGCTGAACCCGCACCTCACGGCCGGCGCGGTGGCGCGCTACGCCTTTCCCAAGTACGGCAAGAGGATCGTCTACCTCACCGCCGACTACGCCTATGGTCATGAGATGGTGCGCGGCTTCGAGCGGGCCGGCAAGGGGCTGGGCGCCACCACGCTGGCCGACATCCGGCATCCGCTCGGCACGGCCGACTACTCGGCTTTTCTGCCGCGCATCCAGGCCCTCAAGCCCGACATCCTGGTGTTGTGCAACTTCGGCCGCGACCAGTTGAACGCCGCCAAGCAGGCCACCGACTTCGGACTCAAGTCCACCACGCGCATCATCACGCCGATCCTGCTGCTCACGTCACGCATCGCAGGCGGCCCCGAGGTTTTCGACGGCATCGTCGGCGGCACCTCCTACTACTGGGGCATGGAAGACCAGATCCCGGCAGCCAAGGCGTTCAACGACAAGTTCCGCCGCGCCCACAACGGCGCCGTGCCGACCGACTACGGTGCGCTCGGCTACGCCGGCGTGCGCAGCGTGCTGCAGGCGGTGCTGGACGCCAAGACCACCGATTCGACCAAGGTCAGCGAGGCCATGGGCCGCATGAAATACAACTGGTACAAGGGCGACCAGTTCTACCGCAAGTGCGACCACCAGTCGGTGCAGTCGGTGATCATCATCGAGTCCAAGTCCAAGGGCATGAAGGACAAGAACGACGTGTTCAACATCGCCGCGATCGAGGCGCCCAGCGAAACCAACCTGCGCAGCTGCACCGAACTCGGGCACAAGGCCTGATGGCGGCTCCCCATGGGTGAATTCACGCCGTCGTTGCTGGCCCTGCAACTGGTCACCGGCATCGCCCTTGGCGCCATCTACGCGTTGCTGGCGGTCGGACTGTCGTTGATCTTCGGCATGCTGACGGTGGTGAACTTCGCCCATGGTGCCTTCTTCATGGTGGGCGCCTTCCTCGGCGTCTACTTCCAGGCCCTGACCGGCAGCTTCCTGCTCAGCCTGCTGATCACCCCCCTGGTGGTCGGCGGCATCGGCCTGCTGGTCGAACGCTTCCTGGTGCGCCCGCTCTATGGCCGCGGCATCGACTACCCGCTGCTGCTCACGTTCGGGCTGAGCTATGTGCTGATCGAGGCCATGCGCGTGCTGTTCGGCATCGAGGGCATGCCCTCGAGCACGCCGGCGGCGCTGCGTGGCGCGGTGAACCTCGGCTTCGGCCATTTCCCGCTTTACCGGCTGGTGTTGATCGGCGCGACGGCCGTGGTGGTGCTGGCGCTGTGGCTGTTCATCGAAAAGACGCGCTATGGCCTGATCATCCGGGCCGGCTCGCGCGACCCGGAAATCGTGCGGGTGCTGGGCATCGACGTCGGCCGGGTCTGGTTGCTGGTGTTCGGCATCGGCACGGCCATCGCCGGTCT
>JACMQP010000130.1 GCA_014376915.1 Ramlibacter sp. | reverse complement strand
TCCTGGGCTTCATGGCCAGGATGGTGTTGCTGGGCCACTGAGTCGAGTCCTATGTCGATCCGCGTGGAAAATTTGAAGATGGTGGGCAAGCTGGCCGTTGTGACGGTCGGCATGTTCGCCTTCGGTTATGCACTGATTCCCATCTACAGGCACATCTGCGAAATGACGGGCATCAACATCCTGTCGCTGTCCGAGCGCCAGGTTCCCGGCGGCGGCAGGGCCGGCCGGGGTGTGGAGCTGCCGGCCAATTCGCAGATCGACCTCACGCGCACCATCACCGTCGAATTCGACGCCAACGCGCGCGGCCCGTGGCACTTCAAGCCGGCCCAGGCCAGCATCAAGGTCCATCCGGGCCAGCTGGCGACGGTGATGTACGAATTCCAGAACGTGCAGGACCGCCGGATGGCGGCGCAGGCGATCCCGAGCTATGCGCCCAGCCAGGCGGCCGCGCACTTCAACAAGCTCGAGTGCTTCTGCTTCCAGCAGTACACGCTCGAGCCGGGCGAGAAGAAGCAGTGGCCGGTGGCCTTCATCATCGATCCGCGGCTGTCCAAGGATGTGACCACGATAACGCTGTCCTACACGTTTTTCGAGGTCGGCGGCAAGACGCCTCCGGCTCCGGTGGCCCAGGCGAAGCCGCACCCGCAGCAGGAGCCGCGCACGTGAGCTCGCTGCTGCACACGGTCAAGGCTGTGGCCTGGTCGTTCCTGGGGATCCGCAAGAACAGCGAGTATCAGAACGACCTGTCCAAGCTGAACCCGCTGCACATCGTCGTGGTGGCCATCGCCGCCGTGGTGCTGATGGTGCTGGGGATGGTCGGCCTGGTGCACTGGATCGTGCGCTGAAAGACAACGAGACAACGAGACAACGGAAGATTTCGGGAATCAGGAGTTGAAATGAGTACCAGCACAACAGGCGTACAGCCTTATTACTTCGTGCCCCAGCCGTCGCGCCATCCGGCGATGGCGGCTTTCGGGCTGTTATGCGTCGTCTTCGGGGCGGCCCAGTGGATCAACCGCGCGGACTGGGGCATGTACGTGACGGTGTTCGGGCTGCTGTGGCTGTTCGTGGTGCTGTTCCAGTGGTTCCGCCAGGCCATCGGAGAGAGCGAAAGCGGCATGTACAGCCACAGGATCGACCTCTCCTACCGCTGGAGCATGAGCTGGTTCATCTTCTCCGAGGTGATGTTCTTCGGCGCCTTCTTCACCGCCTTGTGGTGGATGCGCGGGCACTCGGTGCCGGCGCTGGGCGGCCTCGACAACGCGCTGCTGTGGCCTGACTTCAAGGCCGTATGGCCGTCGGTCGCGCCGGGCACCACGGCGTCGCCGGCGGGCATCATCGAGCCGTTCCAGACCATGACGCCGTTCTGGCTGCCGACCATCAACACCGCGTTGCTGCTGTCCTCCGGCGTCACGCTGACCGTCGCCCACCATGCGCTGCGCGAAAATCACCGCGGTCGGACGCTGGCCTTCATGTGGATCACGGTGCTGCTCGGCGCGACGTTCGTGGGCGTGCAGGCGTATGAGTACTTCCATGCCTACACCGAGTTGAACCTCACGCTGCGCTCCGGCGCCTACGGCTCGACCTTCTTCATGCTGACCGGCTTCCACGGCTTCCACGTGCTCGTCGGCATGCTGATGCTGTTTTTCATCACGCTGCGGCTGCAGAAGGGCCACTTCACGCCGGACAACCATTTCGGCTTCGAGGGCGCGGCCTGGTACTGGCACTTCGTGGACGTGGTGTGGCTCGGCCTTTACACGCTGGTTTACTGGCTGTAGCCAGTCAACGGGGAGAAAACAAGGCGCCCTGAGGGGCGCCTTGTCCTTTGGATCGGGTTTAGTTGCTGAGCGGGATGCCGGTCGGCTGGATGTATCCGAACTTCCAGGCCAGCAGGATGCAGACGAACAGCAGGATCGACAGGCCGACGCGCACGGCCAGCGCGCGCACCATGTTGCTGGACTTGGGCTTGCCGTCGCGCCCGTCCTTCATCATGAAGAACAGCGCCGAAGCGAGACTGCCGATGATGGCCACGAAAGCGAGCAAGACGAGGTACTTCATGCGGGGAATTATCCTTTGACGCGCAACCGCCCGGGCCGCTTCTGGCAGATCACCCTGGCTGCCGCACTGGGCGTGTCGGCGGGCCTGGCGCTGGGCGGCTGGCAGCTGTCGCGCGCCGCCCAGAAAAACGCGGCGTATGCGGCCCTGGTGCAGCACAGGAGCCTGTCCGCTCTCGATGGTCGCGCGCTGGCCGCGATCGGCACTGGCGCCAGCGAGGTGTGGCGTCCACTGCGGCTGAAGGGCCGGTGGCTGGCCCAACATACTGTGTTCCTCGACAACCGGCAGATGCAGGGCAAGCCCGGCTTCGACGTGTTGACGCCGCTGCGGATCGAGGACACGGACGTCGTTGTCGTGGTGCAGCGCGGTTGGGTCCCGCGCAATTTCATGGACCGCACCCGGTTGCCGGCGATCGGGACGCCGGCCGGCGTGGTGGAGGTGCAGGGCCTGATTGCCCCGCCGCCGCCCAAGCTATACGCCTTCGCCGGGCCGGAGTCCGGCCCGATCCGGCAAAATCTCGACTTGGGAGAATTCCGCGACCGCACCGGACTGCCGCTGTTGACCGGTCTGTCGGTGCAGCAGGCGGGGCCGGCTTCGGACGGCCTGCAGCGCGATTGGGCGCAGCCCGGCAGCGGAGTCGAGAAACACTACGGCTACGCGTTCCAGTGGTTCGCACTGGGCGCCCTGATCGCAATCCTTTATGTCTGGTTCCAACTCATCGCCCCCCGCCGCCGGCCACCCGCTGCTTGACCAGCCGCTGGGCCTGACGGTGTACTCGCTGCCCTCTCCGGCGCAGGCAGAGAACGACGTCGAGCGCCGCACGGTGCGGGGCCGTCGGCGGCTGCTCGCGGTGCTGGCCGTCTGCGCGGCGCCGGTGATCGCGTCCTATTTCATGTACTACGTGGTGCGGCCCCAAGGCGGCCACAGCTACGGCGAACTGGTCGAGCCGCAGCGCCCGATTCCGGCGATCGCCACCACCGCGCTCGATGGGAAGCCCGCATTGCTGGATGCCTACAAAGGCCAGTGGTTGTTGATCAGCGTGGCCTCGGGCAGCTGCGACCCGGCCTGCGAGAAGCACCTGTATCTGCAGCGGCAATTACGCGAGACCCTGGGCAAGGAGAAGGACCGGCTGGACTGGGTCTGGCTGGTGCCCGACGGGGCGCCGGTGCGCGAGGCGTTGCTTCCGGCGCTGTCGCAGGCCACGGTGCTGCGGGTGCGCGCCGACTTGCTGGCCGCGTGGCTGCAGCCGGCGCCAGGCCACCAGCTGCAGGACCACCTGTTCCTGGTCGACCCGCTGGGCAATCTGATGATGCGCTTTCCCGCCTCGCTCGACCCCGGCTCGGCGTCACAGGCCAAGCGCGACCTCGACCGCCTGATGCGCGCCTCCGCCGGCTGGGACAAGCCGGGCCGGGAAGGCAACTGAGATGGGCGCGTCGCTCTATGACCTGGGTCCCGCGCTGCGCGTGATGCTGCTGGGCGTGGTGGTCGCGCTCGGCCCGCTGGCGTGGGTCTGGGTGCGCAACAAGAATGCGTCGCCGGCGCGGCGGCTGCAGGCGCTCACGGTGCTGACCTTGTTCCTCACGTTCGACCTCGTGCTGTTCGGCGCCTTCACCCGCCTCACGGATTCCGGCCTGGGCTGCCCGGACTGGCCCGGTTGCTACGGCACTGCGAGCCCCGCCGCTGCCCACGCGCAGATCAGCGAAGCCCAGGCGGCAATGCCGACGGGGCCCGTGACTTTCGGCAAGGCCTGGGTCGAGATGATCCACCGCTATCTCGCCACCGGCGTCGGGGTGCTGATCACCACGCTGGCGGTTTCGACATGGCTGCTGCGCCGGCGCAGCGCCCCTCAGTTGCATCCAGCGCTGCCGTTGCTGACGCTCGCCTGGGTCTGCCTGCAGGGTGCGTTCGGCGCGTTGACCGTCACGATGAAGCTGTTTCCCGCGATCGTCACGCTGCATCTGCTGGGCGGCTTGGTGCTGCTCGCACTGCTGACCACGCAGGCCGCAGCGCATGCGCGTGCCAGCGGCCACGCGTCGGTCGCGGTGAGCGCCAGCACGCGCAAGCTGTTGCTGCTGGCGTTCGCGCTGGTGACGCTGCAAGTCGCCCTGGGCGGCTGGGTCAGCACCAACTACGCCGTGCTGGCGTGCAACACCTTTCCGACCTGCCAGGGCAGCTGGTGGCCGGTCATGGATTTCCGCCAGGGCTTCGAGCTGTGGCGCGGGCTGGGCCAGACCGGCGCCGGCGATCAGATCGGCTTCGCGGCGCTCACCGCCATCCACTACACCCATCGCCTCGGTGCGTACGTGGTGGTTGTGGTTCTGGGCCTGCTCGTGTTGCGCCTGCACCGGGTTCCGGCGCTGCACGCGCAGCGCAACTGGCTGGCCGGCCTGCTGGCCTGGCAATTCGCCACCGGCGTGACCAATGTGGTGATGGACTGGCCGCTCGCGGCTGCCGTCGCCCACACCGGCGGCGCCGCGGCACTGGCCGTACTGCTGACGTGGACGCTGTGCCAGGTCCGGGCCGTGCCCTTGCATGGGGCTGCGTCGCGGCTGCAAGCGTCGAGGGTCCCGGCATGAGCACCGCAGTTCAGGTGGGACGCCAGTTCTACGCGCTGACCAAGCCACGGGTCGTGCAGCTGATCGTCTTCTGCGCACTGATCGGCATGGTGCTGGCGGTGCCGGGCGCGCCGTCATGGGACGACGTGCAGCTGGCGCTCATCGCCTGTGCCGGCATCTGGCTGGTGGCGGGCGCCGCCGCAGCATTCAACTGCCTGGTGGAAAAGGGCATCGACGCCAAGATGAAGCGCACCGCCTGGCGGCCGACGGCCAGGGGCGAACTGAGCGACCTGCAGGCCCTCGTGTTTGCCGCCGTGCTGTGCAGCGCCGGCTCGTGGATCCTGTACCGGTGGGTGAATTCGCTGACCATGTGGCTCACGTTCGCGACGTTCGTCGGCTATGCCGTCATCTACACTGTGGTCCTCAAGCCGCTGACGCCGCAGAACATCGTGATCGGCGGTGCTTCGGGCGCGATGCCGCCGGTGCTGGGCTGGGCCGCGATGCGCGGCGATGTGAGCCCCGAGGCGTTGATCCTGTTCCTGATCATCTTCCTGTGGACGCCGCCGCACTTCTGGGCGCTGGCGCTGTACCGGGTGGAGGACTACCGCAAGGCAGGCCTGCCGATGTTGCCGGTGACGCACGGCAACGAGTTCACGCGGCTACAGGTGTTCCTGTACACGCTGGTGCTGTTCGCGGCCTGCCTGCTGCCTTTCGCCTACGGCATGAGTTCGTGGCTGTACCTGGTGGTGGCACTGGTGCTGAGCTTCGGCTTCTGCTGGTATGGCTTCCGGCTCTGGCGCAACTATTCCGATGCGCTGGCACGCAAGACTTTCCGTTTTTCCCTGATCCACCTGAGCGCGCTGTTCGCGGCGCTGCTGGTGGACCATTACCTCCCGGCCTGACCATGCAGCGACGCTCCGCCTTTCGAACCCTGACCGGCTGCGCGCTGGTCGCAAGCACCGCGGGCCTGCTGGCCGCGTGCAGCGAAAGCAGGCCGCAGTTCAGCTCGATCGACCTGACCGGCGCCGACTATGCAAAAGATTTCCGGCTGCCGGACCAGGACGGCAAGATCCGCAGCCTGCAGGATTTCCGCGGCAAGGTGGTGGTGGTGTTCTTCGGCTACACCCAATGCCCCGACGTCTGTCCCACCACGCTGACCGAGCTGGC
>JACMQP010000627.1 GCA_014376915.1 Ramlibacter sp. | reverse complement strand
TGGCTGGCGACTACGAGGCCAGCCAGCAGGTGCTGGGGCGGACCGCGACCCGGATCGAGACCACCGGCGCGCCGCCCGCGGCACAGGGCCAGGGCCTGCTCGACCAGCTCAAGGGCTGGGCCGGCTCGCAGTCCACGGCCTGGAAGGAGCGCTTTGAGAGCGTGAAACAGGCGGCCGAGCAGGCGACGGAGCATGTGATCAAGCTGATGGTGATCTTCGTGCTGCAGACGCTGATCGTTCCGCTCGCCATGCTGTGGCTGTTGTACGCGCTGGCCGGGCGCGTGCTGCGGCGCGACCCGCGCGGCGCTCCCGGGTCGCAGTAGCGCCTGGACGGTTGCGACGACGCCGCGCCCCTATGATCGCGGCCTGCCCGCGTAACTTCCAAGGACCGAACCCATGCCTTCCCTCAGCCTGGCGCAAGCCAACCAGATCATCGCCGCCGCGCTCGCCAAGTCGAAGGCGTCGGGCTTTAAACCCATGGGCATCGTCGTGCTCGACGACGCCGGCAACCTCAAGGCTTTCGCCCGCGAGGACGGCGCCAGCATGTTCCGCTTCGATGTGGCCCAGGGCAAGGCCTGGGGGGCAGTCGGCATGGGCGCGTCCAGCCGAGTGCTGGCCGAGCGCGCCAAGGACAACCCCAACTTCTTCGTCGCGCTCGCGGCCACAGCCGCGGGAAAATTCCTGCCGCAGACCGGCGCGGTGTTGATCAAGGACGGCGCCGGTCACCTGCTGGGCGCGGTTGGGGCCAGCGGCGGCACCGGCGACGAAGACGAATTGATCTGTATCGCCGGGGTCGGGGCGGCCGGGCTGGTGGCCGGCTGATCTTCGGCGGTAGTCGCTCGAGCCGTCAGGCGTCCTCGCCCACCGCGTCGCCCCACGGCGACATCACCTCGGTGCATCCCATGTTCATTCCCTGCTCGCGCAGCACCCCGGCGGGACAGGCGAACGCATAAGGAAACACCGTCCGCCGCACCGCCGACGTCGTCATCACTTCGGCCAGCGCCTGCTGGATGCCGGTGCTCAGGCTGCCGTCCGCCGTCAGCTGGCCGCCGCCGCTGACGTCGATGCGCGGCTGGTGGAAGGCCTGCTCCAGCGTCATGCGGTGGTCCATCAGGAACGAGCTCAGTTGCAGCACCGCCCCCAGGATCTTGCGGCCGCCCGAAGCGCCGAGCGCGAACTGGCGGCCCGCGTCGGTGACGCCCACCACCGGGCAGTAATTGGCCAGCACGCGCTTGTTGGGCGCCAGCGAATTCGCCTTGCCCGGCTCCGGGTCGAACCACATGATGCCGTTGTTCAACAGCAGACCGGTGGCGGGCGACACCACGCGCGAGCCGAAGATCGACAGCAGCGTCTGCGTCACCGCGCACATGTTGCCGTGCCGGTCGACCACGCTGAAGTGCGTGGTGCAGCCCGGGGCCTGTGGCGCCTCGTGGTCACCCATGACGCTCAGGCGGGTGCGGAAGGCGGCGTCCAGCGCGCGGGCCATCGCGCGGTAGGCCTGCGCGTCGGGGCCGCGGTCGCCGGGCTCGAACTCCTGCTCCAGCAGGCGCAGCGCCTGCGCCAGGGTGGGGCCACCGGTCAGGCCCGGCGCGGCATACACGTGTCCGCCGCGGTAGGGAATCACCAGCGGCTCGGCCCATTCGGCCTGGTAGGCGGCCAGGTCGGCCTCGCTCAGGCAGCCGCCTTTGGCGCGCACGTCGCGCACCAGGGCCCGCGCCAGCGAGCCTTCGTACAGCGCCCGCGGCCCTTCCTCTGCGATCTGCTGCAGGGTGGCGGCGAGCGCGCGCTGGTCCAGCCGGCGGTCGGTGGTGGCGGTCCACGGGCCCATGATCGGCCACTTGCCTTCGTCCAGGAACATCGCGGCGGCATCGGGGTCCAGCGACAAGGCCTTGGCGCTGCCCGCCGTCACCAGTCCGGAGTACCAGTCCACCAGCAGACCCTGCTGCGCCAGCTGCACGGCGGGCGTCACCAGCTCACGCCAGCTCTTGCGGCCGTAACGTTCGTGCGCCAGCCCCATGCCCGCGACCACGCCCGGCACGGCCACGGCAGTGGCGCCCTGCACATTGCGGTCGCCCACCACCGTTTTCCACGGGAACAGGTCCGAGCTGCGGCCGTCGCCGCTGAGCGGGTAGTCTTTCGGGTCGAGCTCGCGCGGCGAGCGCATGCCGTAGTCGACGACCTGCGCGCGCTGCTCGTCGGCCCGCCACAGCACCATGCAGCCGCCGGCCATGGCGCCGCTCATCCAGGGTTCGACGACGCCGAGCGCGAACGACGTGGCCACCGCCGCATCGACGGCATCGCCGCCAGCGGCCAGCACTGCGGCGCCCACCTGGGCCGCGCGCTTGTGCTGCGAGGCCACCACGCCGCCCTCGGTGGCAATCACGGCCTTGCGCACCAGCTGCGCATCGGAAAAGTTGTCCATCGTTGCTGTCATCACCCGTGGGCCTTGGCGTGACGCACGATGTCGGCATGGGTGGCGAACCAGACATTGCCCAGGCTCTTGGCGTGCTTGATCAGTTCGTCCAGGATCCAGATGCGCGATCGGTAGCCGCTGATGTGCGGATGCATCGTCAGCTGGAAGATGCCGCCTTCGGCATGAGCGGCTTCCAGCTCGCGCCGGAAGATGTCGAACACGTCGGCCGGCGGGGTGTAGGGCCGCAGGCCGGCGAAGCGGTTCATGTTGAAGTACACGGCGTCGTCGCGGATCCACTCCACCGGCAGTTCCACCACGCCACTGGGCTCGCCATCGAGCAACAGCTCGTAGCAGTCGACATCGGCCATCAGCGAGCTGTCGTACAGCAGGCCCATGTCGCGCGCGATCGCCAGCGTCGCCGGGCTGAAGTCCCAGGAAGGGGTGCGGATGCCCACCGGCCGCTGGCCCGCCAGTCGCTCCAGCGTGTCGGCGGCGCGCAGCATCAGGTCGCGCTCGGCGGGCTCGGGCAGCACCGAGTTGCGCTCGTGGATCCAGCCATGTAACGCCACCTCGTGGCCCACGGCGGCCACCCGGCGTTGCTCGTCGGGATAGAGCAGGGCGGTGACGGCCGGCACGTAGAAGCTGGCCTTGACGTCGTGCCTGGCGAGAATTTCCAGGATGCGCGGGATGCCCTGGCGGTTGCCGTACTGGCCTTGCGAGAGCTTGCCGATCGATTCGCCGCCGTCGCGCAGCTCGTTGGTCTCGTGGTCGGAGTCGAACGAGAACGCGATGGCGCAGCGGGCGCCGCCCGGCCAGCTTGCCGGACGCAGCGCCCGGCCGGCGCGTACATGGTTCACGATCCCGCGCCAGTGTGCCTCGGGCCATTGCCAGGGTTGCAGCGGCTCGCTCATTTCTTCGCTCCGGCGTTGATGGCACGGGCGATCTCCTGCGCAGCCCTTTGCTCGCTGGCGACGAAGGTGGCGAATTCGGCCGGCCGCATCGCCACGCCCTCCAGGCCGAGTGTGTCGAACTGCTGCCTGACGTCCGCATCGTTCACCGCCGCGGCCACGGCCGCATGGATCTTCTGCACGATGTCCGGCGGGGCGCCGGCCGGCAGCCACAGGCCGAACCAGTTGACCTTGTTGAAACCCTTGAGCCCCTGTTCGTCCATCGTCGGCACGTCGGGCATGCCTTTCCAGCGCCGGGCGCCGGTGAGCGCCAGCGCCCGCAGCTTGCCGCTTTGCACGTGTTGCAGCGCGATCTGCGTGCCGACAAAGAAGATGTCGATGCGACCGGCGATGAGGTCGGTGGTGGCTTCGGCGATG
>JACMQP010000129.1 GCA_014376915.1 Ramlibacter sp. | reverse complement strand
TACGCCGAGGCCCGCGACCGGCTCCAGACCAGTGTCAAGAGCGCCCGCGACCGCATCGGCTCGATCGAGCAGGCCGTGCTGGACACCGCGCGCCAGGCCGGGCGCACTGCCGATGGCTACGTGCGCAGCCATACCTGGGAAGCGATCGCCATCGGCGCCGGCGTCGGGCTGGTGCTGGGCATCCTGCTTTCGCGCCGCTGACGTGACCGCGCCATCCGCGCGTTCGCCCCCGGCGCTGTTAAGGAATCGATAAGCCCCGGGCCAGACAATGGCAACCAAAGGAGTTGCCATGAACCCGTGTCCCCCATCCCCTCAGCCGCCGCAGCCGGCTCTGGCTGCACTGCTGCTACTGGCGCTCGGCGCGCTGCTGTCGGCAATCCCCGCCGCCGCGGCGACGCCGTCGGAGTTGCTGGTCGGTTACACCGCTGAGGCTGGAACGCCGCCCTTGCAAGCGCGCGGCCAACAGCTGTTCAGCAGTCCCCACGGCCGCGACTGGAGCTGCTCCTCGTGCCACGGCGCGGTGCCGGTGCAATCCGGCAAGCATGCCGCGACCGGCAAGGCGATCGGGGCGCTGGCGCCGGCGTTCAATCCCGGGCGCTTCACCGATTCCGCCAAGGCCGAGAAATGGTTCCGGCGCAACTGCAACGACGTCGTCGGCCGCGAATGCACCCCAGCGGAGAAGACCGACGTGCTGAGCTGGCTGCTCACGCTGAAATGAACGGAGTGCCCGCAATGCACCTCATTTCGCGCGCCCTGCCGAAGCTGCTCGTCGCCTGCGCCGCGGCCGTCGCCCTGCCAACGCTGGCCAACGGCAACCAGCGCAAGACCGACGCTCCGCTGCTGGCGAAGTACCGGCAGGAATGCGCCGCCTGCCACCTTGCTTACCCGGCAGCGCTGCTGCCGGCCGCTTCGTGGCAGCGCGTGATGGCCACGCTGCCGCACCACTTCGGCACCGACGCGTCCCTCGACGCGCCGACGGTGCGGGAGCTTTCCGGCTGGCTCGCCGCCCATGCCGGCAGCGGCAAGGGGGCCAGCGAACCGCCGCCGCAGGACCGGATCGCGCGTTCGGCGTGGTTCGTCCGCAAGCACGACGAAGTGGCTTCCGCGACCTAGAAGCTGCCGGCCGTCAAGAGCCCCGCCAACTGCAGCGCCTGCCACACGCAGGCCGACCAAGGAGATTTCAATGAACACCGTGTCCGCATCCCCCGTTGATCCCGTCGCGCTCGGCAAGCGCCGTATCCTGGTTTGGGACGCGCCGGTGCGCCTCTTCCACTGGCTGATGGTGCTGAGCTTTGCCGGCGCTTACCTGAGTGCGGAAGGCGAACGGCGAACACGTGGCAGGCGGTGGCCGAGATTGCGCCGCGGGCGATCGCCGGCCAGCAGTCAATCGCGCTCGACACCGCCGACGGCTGCTGGATCGACGGCGACGAAACGTTGCTGGCGGTACTGGTGCGCAACCTGGTCGACAACGCGGTGCGCTACAGCCCACCCCTGGCCCGGATCGAGTTGCGGGTCGAGCGGCATGCCGGCCAGGTGCTGCTGACCGTCGAGGACAGCGGGCCCGGGTTGTCACCACCGCAGCTCGCCCGGCTCGGCGAGCGCTTCTTCCGGGTCGAAGGCGGCGAGGGGAGCGGCAGCGGACTGGGCTGGTCGATCGTGCAGCGCATCGCAGCGGCGCACTGCGCGACGGTGCGCGCGCAAGCATCGGACCGGCTGGGCGGGCTCGCCGTGCACGTCGCCTTCGGCGCAGCCGCTCCCGGTTGAGGTAAATCAACGCGCCACCGCGGCCGCTCGTTTAAGCTCCCTGCATTCCGTAAAGTCCAGGAGCAACAACGCATGTACCAACGCATCCTCGTTCCCACCGACGGTTCCACGCTGTCCAAAAAGGCGGTCAAGAGCGCGATCGAGATGGCCGCGGTCGCCGGCGCGGAACTGATCGCGCTGTATGTGGTTCCGCGCTATCCGGTTAGCTATTTCGAAGGCGGCATCTCGGTGCCCGATTCGGAAGTGGCGCGCACGGAGAGGCAGTGGGCCGAGAAGGGCCAGGCGGTCGTGGACGCAGTGCAGAAGGCAGCGCTGGCCGCAGGCGTGAAGGCCAGGGGCGTGCTGGCGCGCTCCGACCT
>JACMQP010000128.1 GCA_014376915.1 Ramlibacter sp. | reverse complement strand
TTGGCTTTCTGCTCGCGAGCTTCGAGCAGGGACTTGGGACGC
This sequence comes from Ramlibacter sp., assembly GCA_014376915.1. The sequence goes on along the minus strand of JACMQP010000128.1, from coordinate 10,997 downwards.
AGGAAGCTGCCGACATGGTCGTAGCGTGCGGGGAGCTGGGTCACGGAAGGTCTCCTGGAGTCGGCGGGGAAAATTCTGAAGCCACCAATGGTAAGACAGGCAGCACTGCTCCGATTGAAATAGCGACACCTGGGATATACCGGTCCTGCATAGCTGATAGAGTTCAACCCAACTTGCCCATTTGCCAAGCGGCCGCAAAATGACGGCCGCGAATGATTGGCGCCCCGTCCGCCGCCCCGGTCGCTTCACACTTATCCAGGAAGACAAATGCACAAACGAAGCCTTCTCCAACTTGCCGTCGCGCTGGGCGCGGCGTTTGCTGGCAGTAGCGTGCTGGCCCAGGACAACGCCTTCAAGATCGGCCTGATCCTGCCGATGACCGGCCAGCAGGCCACCACCGGTCGCCAGATCGAGGCGGCTGTCCGGCTGTACATGCAGCAGAACGGCGACACGGTCGCCGGCAAGAAGATCCAGCTGATCGTCAAGGACGACACCAGCCTGCCGGACGTCACCCGCCGCCTGGCCCAGGAGCTGGTGGTCAACGAGAAGGTCAACGTGCTGGCCGGCTTCGGCATCACGCCGTCGGCCACCGCCACCGCGCCGATCGCAACCCAGTCGAAAACGCCGCAGGTGGTGATGGCCGCCGCGACGTCGAGCATCACTGAAGCTTCGCCGTACATCGTGCGCACCAGCTTCACGCTGCCGCAGGTTTCGGTCGCGCTGGCCGACTGGGCCCCCAAGAACGGCATCAAGAAGGTCGTGACGCTGGTCAGCGACTACGGCCCGGGCGTCGACGCCGAGAAGTATTTCAAGGAGCGCCTGCAATTCAATGGCGGCCAGGTCACCGAGTCGTTGCGCGTGCCGCTGCGCAACCCCGACTTCGCGCCGTTCCTGCAGAAAGTGCGTGACCTCAAGCCTGATGCGCTGTTTGTGTTCGTTCCCTCGGGCGCCGGCGCGGCGGTGATGAAGCAGTTCGTCGAGCGCGGCATGGACAAGGCCGGCATCAGGTTGATCGGTACCGGCGACGTGACAGACGACGACCAGATCAACGACATCGGCGACGGCGCGCTCGGCGTGGTCACCTCGCACCACTATTCCGCTGCCCATCCTTCGGCAGTGAACAAGAAGTTCGTGGCCGACTTCAAGAAGGCGAACAAGGGGCTGCGCCCCAACTTCATGGCGGTCGGCGGCTATGACGGCATGCGCGTGATCTACGAAGCGCTGCGCAAGACCGGCGGCAAAGGCGACGGCGATGCGTTGCTGGCGGCGATGAAGGGCCAGATCTTCGAGAGCCCGCGCGGCCCGGTCTTCATTGATGCGCAGACCCGCGACATCGTGCAGAACGTTTACCTGCGCAAGGTCGAGAAGAAGGACGGCGAACTGTACAACGTCGAATTCGACGTCATCAAGGACGTCAAGGACCCTGGCAAGACGAAGTGACAACGGCGTTGTCGTCGCACGATGACAGTGCGGTTGTGATCCCGGTCTGGAGCCGGGGTCCCTAGGCTGGCGCACCGACGTCTGGTTGCCGGGCCGGCGGCCGGTATGACACCCTTTTTATGCTGACCATACTTTTCGACGGCGTCGCCTACGGCATGCTCCTGTTCATCCTGGCCGTGGGGCTGGCGGTGACCATGGGGCTGATGAATTTCATCAATCTCGCGCACGGCGCGTTTGCGATGGTCGGCGGCTACACCACGGTGTTGCTGATGCAGAAGGCGGGGGTTCCGTTCCTGGCCTGCCTGCCGCTGGCGTTTCTGGTGTCCGCACTGTTGGGCGGCGTGCTGGAGCGCACGCTGTACCGGCCGCTTTACAACAAGCCGCACCTGGACCAGGTGCTGTTCTCCATCGGCCTGACCTTCATGGCGGTGGCGGCAGTGGACTACTTCGTCGGTTCCACCCAGCAGATCGTGCAATTGCCAGAGTGGCTCAAAGGGCGCACTGAAATAGGCAGCGGCGCCTGGACCCTGGGCATGGGCCACTATCGCCTGTTCATCATCGCCGTGTGCGCCGCGCTCACCGTGGGCCTGCAGTACATCCTGGCGTCGACCCGCTTCGGCAGCCGGCTACGCGCCTCGGTCGATGACCAGCGGGTCGCCGCCGGCATGGGCATCAACGTCAACGTCGTCTTCTTCTCGACCTTCGCGTTTGGCTCCGGCCTGGCCGGCCTGGGCGGCGCGCTCGGCGCCGAGGTGCTGGGGCTGGATCCGACCTTTCCCCTCAAGTTCATGATCTATTTCCTGATCGTTGTCGCCGTCGGCGGCACCTCGTCGATCACCGGGCCGCTGCTCGCGGCGCTGCTGCTGGGCGTGGCCGACGTCGCGGGCAAGTACTACATCCCCAAGATGGGCGCGTTCATCGTCTACAGCCTGATGATCGTGATCCTGATCTGGCGGCCCCAGGGCCTGTTCGTGCGGCGGGGGGGCAAGTCGTGATCGACGCCCATACGTCCCTCAGGCAGGCGAGCCGCTGGAAGCGATGGGAGCCGGTGCTGTGGCTGCTGGCCTTCGTCTCGCCCGTCGCGCTGCCGAGCCACGCCGCGCTGATCAACGAGATCGCGATCGTCGCGCTGTTCGCCGTGTCGCTCGACCTGGTGCTGGGCTACACCGGCATCGTCTCGCTGGGCCATGCCGCCTTCTTCGGCTTCGGCGCCTACGCCGCTGCGCTGTTCGCCAAGCACGTCATGCCGGACCCGCTGGTCGGCCTCGCGGTGGCAATCGTGGCTTCGCTGCTGCTGGGTTTGCTGGCCAGCGTGACGATCCACCGCGGCAGCGACCTGACCCGGCTGATGGTCACGCTCGGAGTCGCGCTGATCCTGCTGGAGCTGGCCAACAAGCTCGACTGGCTGACCGGCGGCGCCGACGGCCTGCAAGGCGTCAACCTGGGGCCGCTGCTCGGTACCTTCGCCTTCGACCTTTCCGGCCGCACTGCCGCCTACTATTCGCTTTCGGTGCTGCTGCTGTTCTTTGTCGTCGCCCGGCGCTTCGTCAATTCGCCGTTCGGCGCCACGCTGAAGGCGATCCGTGACAACCGCCTGCGGGCGATGGCCATCGGCATTCCGGTGGCATCGCGCCTGACGATGGTCTACACGATCGCGGCGGGACTGGCCGGCGCGGCCGGCGCCCTGCTGGCGCAGACCACTGGCTTCGCGTCGCTCGACGTGTTCGAGTTCCACCGCTCGGCCGACGTCATGCTGATCCTGGTGGTGGGCGGGACGGGCTGGCTGTACGGCGGCGTCGCCGGCGCCGTCGTCTTCAAGCTGATGCAGGACACGCTGTCGGCGATCACGCCGCAGTACTGGACCTTCTGGCTCGGTTTGTTCCTGGTGGTGCTGGTGCTGGTGGGAAGAGAACGGCTGCTGAAGCCCTGGACCTGGTTTGGGAACAGGAAGGGCAAGGCATGAGCGGCATGAACAACGACGTCGTGCTGTCCTGCCAGGGCCTGGTGAAGCGTTTCGGCGGCATCACCGCGACCAACAACGTGACGCTCAATCTGCGCAAGGGCGCCCGGCACGCGCTGATCGGGCCCAACGGCGCGGGCAAGACCACGCTGATCAACCTGCTCACGGGCGTGCTGGAGCCGACCGAAGGCAGCATCACGCTGGAGGGCCGCGACATCAGCCGGCTGGCCCCGTACCAGAGGGTCCGCCGCGGCATGGTGCGCACGTTTCAGATCAACCAGCTGTTCAACACGATGACGCCGCTGGAGACGCTGGCGCTGGTGGTGTCGCAGCAGCGCGGGTTGGGCGCGCAGGTCTGGCGCCGGCTCGGCGCCGGCAGGGACGTCACCGACCGCTGCCTGCAGCTACTGGAGCAATTCCACCTCAGCGAGGTGATGAACCAGCGCACCGAGCACTTGGCATATGGCAAGCGCCGGCTGCTGGAGATCGCGATCGCACTGGCCTGCGAGCCGCGCGTGCTGCTGCTGGACGAGCCGGTCGCGGGCGTGCCGCCGGGCGAGCGCGAGGAACTGCTGCAGACGGTGGCTGCATTGCCGGCCGACGTCTCGGTGCTGCTGATCGAACACGACATGGACCTGGTCTTCAGCTTTGCCAACCGCATGACGGTGCTGGTCAACGGCGCCGTGCTGACCGAGGGCGACCCGGAGCAGATCGCCAACGACCCGCAGGTCAAGGCGGTGTACCTGGGCCACGGTGACGAGGTGACCTACGGTGTTGCGGGAGGCGCGCATGGCTGAACTGCTGCGCGTCGACAACCTGAGCGCCGGCTATGGCGAGGCGGTGGTGCTGCAAGGCGTGTCGCTGGCGCTGGACGAAGGCGAAACACTGGCCCTGCTGGGTCGCAACGGCACCGGCAAGACCACCCTGATCAACACGCTGGCTGGCGCCACCCGTCAGCATGCCGGCACTATCTCGCTGGCCGGCGTCGCGCTGCACAAGCTGCCGCCGCACCAGCGCGCCGCAGCCGGCGTCGGCTGGGTGCCGCAGGAGCGCAACATCTTCAAGTCGCTCACGGTGCATGAGAACCTGACGGCGGTTGCCCGGCCGGGCCGACACGCAGGGGCTTTCGAGCCCTGGACGCCGGACCGCGTGTACGCCATGTTCCCGCGGCTGTCGGAGCGCAAGACCAACCTGGGCACGCAGCTGTCGGGCGGCGAGCAGCAGATGCTGGCCATCGGCCGCGCGCTGGTGGTCAATCCGCGCCTGCTGCTGCTGGACGAGCCGCTGGAGGGCCTCGCGCCGATCATCGTGGAAGAATTGCTGCGGGCGATCCGCCGCATCACCCGCGAGGAGGGCCTGTCGGCCATCATCGTGGAGCAGCATCCGCAAGCCATCCTCGCCGTTTCCGACCGCGCCGTCGTGCTGGACCGGGGCACGGTCGTCCACTCGGGCACGGCGCAGGCCCTGCGCGAAGCACCCGATCTGCTCGATCACCTGCTGGGCATCGCCCGCTGAAACCCATGCAAGACAAGCGAAGTTTCCTGGTTGCCGCGGCCGCCCTGGGGCTGGCCGGCGCGTTGCCGCGGCTGGCATCGGCGCAGTCCGCCTTTCCCTCGAAGCCACTGAAGATCGTGGTGCCCAATGCCGCCGGTGGTGCCGCCGACCTGACGGCCCGTACGGTTGGCCAGAAGCTCGCCGCCAGCATCGGCCAGGGCGTGGTGGTCGACAACCGCCCCGGCGCCGGTGGCGTCGTGGCAGGCGAGCTGGTCGCGAGGGCAGAACCAGACGGCCACACGCTGTTGCTGGTCTCCAGCGGCACGGCCGTGAGCGCGGCGCTGTTCAGGTCGCTGCCGTTCGATACGCTCAAGGACTTTGCCTGGGTCTCGACGCTGGCGACTTTCGACCTGGCGATCGTGGTGGCCGAGGGCGGCCGCTTCAAGACGCTGGCCGAGCTGCTGGCCTACGCCAAAGCCAATCCCGGCAAGCTGAACATCGGCACGCCCAACGTCGGCACGACGCAGAACCTGGCGGCAGAACTGTTCAAGGCCAGCGCCGGCATCGACGCCCAGGTGGTCCCGTTCAACGGCACGCCGCCGCTCATCACCGCGCTGCGCGGTGGCCAGATCGACGCCGGCCTGGACATCCTGGGCCCACTGATGCCGCAGATCGCATCGAAGGCGCTGCTCCCACTTGCCGTGCTGGGCGAGAAGCGCGCGCCGCAGCTGCCGGACGTGCCGGCGGCGCGCGAGTCCGGTGGCTCGCTCGCGACGTTCACCGCGACGTCGTGGAACGGCCTGGCCGTGCCGGCGAAGACGCCGCCCGACGTGGTGGCGCGCCTGAGCCGCGAGATGCAGGCTGCCGTGGCCCACCCCGACGTGAAGAAGCGCCTGCTGGAGCTCAACCTGGTGGCGCAAGGCAGCTCGCCCGCGCAGCTCGGCGCGCTGATGGCCAGCGAGGTCAGCCGCTGGAGCGAGGTGATCGCCCATGCGAAGGTCCCGCGTCAATGAGGAAATCCGGATGAATCTGCAGCGCATTGGCCTGGTCGGCTACGGCGAGGTCGGCAAGACGTTCAGCTTCGGCCTGAAGGACAAGCCCGGCGTCACGGCGATGGGCGCATGGGACCTGAAGTTTGCCGATCCGGCGAGCCGGGCCGATGAACTCGACCACTGCTCGTTGCACGGAATCACCGCGCACGGCTCGCTGCGCGAACTGTGCGAGGCCAGCGATCTGATCATCTCAGCGGTCACCGCGTCCAAGACGCTCGCCGTCGCCCGGGAGGCGGCGGAGTTCATCCGGCCCGGCAGCGTGTTCCTCGACTTCAACTCCGCCTCGCCCGGCACCAAGCAGCGGGCCGCGGCGCTGATCGACGCCCGGGGCGCCGATTATGTGGAAGCCGCCGTCATGGCCTCGGTGCCGCCGTACGGCATCCGCGTGCCGATGCTGCTGGGCGGCTTGCAGGCCGCGCCACTGGCCGCCCTGTTGAACGGCTGGGGCATGGATGCGAAGGGCGTGAGCGACCAGCTCGGCGTCGCCAGCGCGATCAAGATGTGCCGCAGCGTGATGATCAAGGGGCTGGAGGCGCTGGTGATCGAGAGCTACACCACGGCGCGCAAGTACGGCGTCGAGGACCATGTGCTGCCGACCCTGCAGGAGACCTTCCCGTCGATCGACTGGCAGCAGCAGGGCGCCTATTTCTTCAGCCGGGTCGTGCAGCACGGCAAGCGCCGCGCCGAGGAAATGCGCGAGGCCGCCAACACGGTGGAGGAAGCCGGCTTCCCGCCGCTGATGGCCGCCGCCATCGCCGGCAAGCAGCAGTGGGTTTCCGATCGTGCGCAGGACGACGTGTTCAAGGGCCTGGGCAAAGACGCCCGCTGGCAGGATTACGCCGACCGGCTGATCGCCGACTCCACGCCGAAGAAGTAACGGTCATCCCGGACTTGATCCTGGATCCATCTCTTCCTGTTCTCGCGTGCCAGTCTGGTTGGCGCGGCCGCCGGTCTGGGTGGGTCGTTCTCCGGTCACGCTCGCGGGCGTCATCCGATGGACTCTGCTGCTGCCGCATCAACCGGATCAATGAGGTGCGCAAGGTGTAGCGACCGCGAATGGCCCTGCGCCCGACCCACTCAGACCACCGTCCGTGCGAGACCAGGTTGCGGGCCAGCAGGAGGCAAGAGCCACAGGGCGCTTCGGAGAAGCCGCGCGATTCCTTGCTCCGATCCAATCCGCTCCTTCAAGGCCGGTGGTCGGGATGGGGTGCGCGCAGGGCCATTCGCGGTCGCTACACCTCATGGGCCTCATTGATCTGGTTGACGCGGTAGCAGCAGCGTTCACGGGATGACGCCCGCGAGCGCGACCGGAGAACACCCCGTCCCGGCCAGCGGCCGTGCCAGCCTAGGTGACGCGCGTGCGCAAGAAAACAAAAGACATGGATGCCGGAGCAAGTCCGGCATGACAGCCAAACGGCTCAGTCGGCCTTCACGCGCCCCGACTTGATCACCGGCTGCCAGCGTGCGATCTCTCGGGCGATGTGGGCGCCGAAGGCCTCGGGGGTCGCGGGGACAGCGACAGCGCCCTCATTGTTCAGACGCGCCTTCAGCGCCGGCGAATTGAGCGACAGGTTGATCTGCGCATTGAGCTTGGCAACCACGGCCGGCGGCGTGCCGGCCGGCGCGACCACGCCATACCACTGGTCGGCCTCGAAATCCTTGTAGCCGCTTTCCGCCACCGTCGGCACGTCTGGCAGCGTGTCCATCCGCTTGGGCGACGAAACGGCGAGCGCGCGCAGCTGGCCACCGCGGACCTGTCCGAGCACCGCGGGCGCGCCGGTGAACAGCACCTGGATCTGACCGCCCATCAGGTCGGTGATGGCCGGCGCGGTGCCGCGGTACGGGATGTGCAGCAGCGACGTGCCGGTGCGCAGCTTGAAGTATTCGGTCGCCAGGTTGGCCGCGCTGCCGTTGCCGCCGGAGCCGTATGCGAGCTGGCCGGGCCTGGACCTGGCCAGCGCCACCAGCTCCTGCACCGTGCGCGCCGGCACGGAGGGGTGGACCACCAGCACGTTGGGCACGCGCGCCACCCACGCCACGGGCGCGAAGCTCTTGATCGGGTCGTACGGCAGGTTGGGATAGAGCGACGGGTTCACCGCCAGCGTGCCGATATGGCCCATCAGCAGGGTGTATCCGTCGGCCTGGGCCTTGGCCACCTTGTCGGCACCGATCGAGCCGCCGGCGCCGGGCACGTTGTCGATCACCACCGGCTGGCCCCACGCGTCCTGCAGTTCCTTGCCGATGGAGCGTGCCAGGATGTCGGTGGAGCCGCCGGGCGTGAACGGCACGACGATGCGGATCGGCCGGTTCGGCCACGGCGCCTGCGCCGCGGCTGGCGCAACCGCGAGTGGGCCGAAGGCGATGACCGGCAGCACCGCGGCGATGAAGTCGCGTCTGGTGTTCACGTTGGCGTTCATTTGGCGTCGGGAGTGAGCAGGCGCCTGGCGGTCGACTGGATCAGCTCCAGCATCGCCTTCTGGGTGAGAGTGGCGGGGCGGTGGGCGCTCATGCCGATCGACAGCTTGCTATGCAGCGGCGGCTTGCCGATCGGGCGCATGACGAACGATTTCGGCCGGGCCGACGTTTCGACGGCGTGGCGCGACAGCACGGCGCTGCCGGCGCCGTCGGCGACCAGGTCGAGAATGGCGGCGACGCCGTCGATCTCCAGCGCGATGTTGGGGTGGCAGCCCTGGTTGGCCATCTCGGCCTCGACCTGCATGCGGATCGCGTTGGGCCGGGTCGGGATCACCAGCGGCAGCGCCGCCAGGTCGCGCAGCGGCACCGCGCCATTGGCGACCTTGGCCGCGGCGCCGGGCTTGCGTTGCACCAGGAACAGGGCTTCGTCGAGCAGCGGCGTGACTTCGATTTCTGCGGTCGCCTTCGCGTTGTAGAGCAACGCGATGTCCAGCCGGCCGCTGGCCAGCGACTCCTGCATCCCGAGCGACAGGCCTTCGCTGATGGACAGTGTGGCCTCCGGCATGCGGCGGCGGAATTCGCGGATCAGAGGCACGGCCAGCACCTTGGCCAGGGTCGGCGGCAGGCCGATGGCGACCCGGCCGGCCAGCGCCCCACGGATGCGGCCCAGCTCCTCGCGGGCGCGCTCGACCTGGTGCAGGATGCCGCGCCCGTGCTCGAGCAGCAGTTTGCCGGCTTCGGTCGGCAGCGCGCCGCGGCCGTTGCGCACCAGCAGGTTCTGGCGCAGCTCGACCTCGAGCTGGCGTACCTGCCGGCTGAGCGCCGGCTGGGCCACGTCGAGGGCGATCGAGGCGCGGGTGAAGCTGCCGAGCTCGGCGACACGGACAAAATATTCGAGTTGGCGCAGGTCCACGGGATGGGCGAAAGAGGGGCAGGGCGGAATTGAATACCCTGGTCGCAATTATGCTGGAATGCTATAGCTGCTAGTGGACACACTGGCTTTCCCCGCGTTGGAACAGCACGCAGAATTGCGAACATGGCGTCCTATCCCCCGCTCAAGGGCATTTCCTCCATGGCCACCCGACAGCTGCTGGCCGAACTCCTGTCGGATTACCGGCAGCGCTCCGGCCAGCAGGTCGGGATCGAATCGGTCGGCGGAGTCGATGCCGCCAGGCGCGTGCAGACTGGCGAGCCGTTCGACGTCGTGTTCCTCGCCTCCGATGCGATCGACAAGCTGGTCGCATCCGGCCATGTCGTGGCGGGAAGCAAGGTCGACCTGGTCGATTCAGGTGTCGCCGTCGCCGTGCGCACCGGCGCCGATCGTCCGGACCTCGGCTCGGAGGAAGCGGTGCGGCGTGCGGTGCAGGCCGCACCCACCATCGGCTACTCCACCGGTCCGAGTGGCGTGGCGCTGGGCAGGCTGTTCGAGCGCTGGGGCATCGCCGAAGAAGTCAAGGCGCGCACCGTGCAGGCGCCGCCAGGCGTGCCAGTGGGCACGCTGGTGGCGCGCGGTGAAGTCGCGCTGGGTTTCCAGCAGTTGAGCGAGCTCATGCACCTCGACGGTATCGATGTCGTCGGCCCGCTGCCAGACGCCATCCAGATCACCACCACTTTTTCTGCTGGCATCTGCACCGCGTCCGCGCAAGCGGGGGCCGTGCGCCGTCTGCTCGACGACCTGGCGTCGCCCGAGGCGGCGCAAGCCAAACAGCGCAACGGCATGGAGCCCGCCGCATCCACAAGGAACAAGCAATGAGCCTGATCATCGATTGCCACGGCCACTACACCACGGCGCCCAAGGCGCTGGAAGCCTGGCGCAACCAGCAGATCGCCGGCATCAAGGATCCGTCGCTGATGCCGAAGGCCTCCGACCTGAAGATCAGCGACGACGAGCTGCGCGAGTCGATCGAGAGCAACCAGCTGCGATTGATGAAGGAGCGCGGCAGCGACATCACGCTGTTCTCGCCGCGCGCCAGCTACATGGCGCACCACATCGGCGACTTCAACGTGTCGTCGACCTGGGCCGCGATCTGCAACGAGCTTTGCTTTCGCGTCGCCAAGCTGTTCCCCGACCACTTCGTACCGGTGGCGATGCTGCCACAGTCGCCGGGCGTCGACCCGAAGACCTGCATCCCGGAACTGGAGAAGTGCGTCCAGCAATACGGCAACGTCGGCATCAACCTGAATCCCGACCCGTCGGGTGGGCACTGGACCTCGCCGCCGCTGACCGACCGCCTCTGGTACCCGATCTACGAGAAGATGGTCGAGTACGACCTGCCGGCGATGATCCACGTCAGCACCAGCTGCAACCCTGCCTTCCACACCACCGGCGCGCACTACCTGAACGCCGACACCACGGCTTTCATGCAGCTGATCCAGGGCGACCTGTTCAAGGACTTTCCCACGCTGCGCTTCCTGATCCCGCACGGCGGTGGCGCGGTGCCCTACCACTGGGGCCGGTTCCGCGGCCTGGCGCAGGAAATGAAGCGGCCGCTGCTGAAGGACCACCTGCTCAACAACGTGTTCTTCGATACCTGCGTCTACCACCAGCCGGGCATCGACCTGCTCAACACCGTGATTCCGGTCAAGAACGTGCTGTTCGCCTCCGAGATGATCGGCGCCGTGCGCGGCATCGACCC
>JACMQP010000127.1 GCA_014376915.1 Ramlibacter sp. | reverse complement strand
CCCCACAGGAATCCGGGCGCCTGGAGCGCCGCGCATTCCCACTCGGCCTCGGTCGGCAACCGTCGCCCCGCCCAGCGGCACCAGGCATCGGCCTCGTGCGCACTCAGGTGCACAGCCGGCGCCAGGGGATCGCGCGCTGCAGCCTCGGTCCAGCCCGCTCGCGGCTCGCAGCCGCCGGCCTGCACGAACGGCATAAAACGGGCCCAGCTCACCGGCAGGGCGTCGATCTGGAAGGCATCCAGCGCCACGTCGTGCGCACCGAGCTCATTGTCGAAGGCGAACCCAACAGCGTCCTCGCCAGTCCGGAACAGCTGCGCCGGCAGCGACAGGCTGGAGGGCGCGCGGCTCTCGCCCCGATCGACGGTTTTCGGCTCTGGCACAACGACGTCCAGCGAGCGGGCCATGTAGGTCGCGGCCTCGGCATGCATCGCTTCATGCAGGAGGACCAGCCTGAAGAAGTACAGCTCATCGTGGCTCGCATCCCCGGCCAGGCCATCCAGCAGTGCCAGTGTTTGCTGGAGCGTCGCGGCGAGGTAATCGCGGGTGACGGCCGGCTCGGGCAGGGACAGGGCCCAGCGGCTGCGGTGTTCGACGCGACCGGAGTCGTACCAGCGGTCTGCCGGCGGCAGCAGCGAGGGCGCTCTCTGATGGTCCGGGTCGCACTGCACACCGCGCGAGCGCTCCCGATTGCGGGCGATCCAGTACTCCTGGAACCATGCGACGTGGCCCAACTCCCAAAGCGGCGGGTTCAATTCCGGCGCATACGGCACTTGGAGGTGCTGGCGGCCCAACACGCTGTCGTACGCATCGGCCAATTCCAGTGTCCGTCGACGCGTTTCCAGCAGCGCCACGCGTAGCGAGGCCTTGCCCCCACCCCGAATCGCCTGAGCCTTGCTATAACTGCTGTATGTCCCGTCCATCGGTCGCCATCGTAAGCCCCGCCGTGGCCTCGGCCAACAACGGCAACTGGCAGACCGCACGCCGCTGGCAGGAATTCCTGGACGGGACCTGCAACGTACGCATGACCCAACGATGGCCCGATGACGGGTCCCAGGACGATGTCGTCATGCTGGCGCTGCACGCCAGGCGGTCGGCCGACTCCATCGAGGCCTGGGCGAGTGTCCATGGCGACCGGGGGCTGGCCGTGGTCCTGACCGGCACCGACCTGTACCAGGACATCGTGGTCGACCCGCGGGCCCGGCACTCGCTGGAACTGGCCGGGCAGTTGGTGGTGTTGCAGGATCTCGGCGCCGAGGCGTTGCCGCCAGCGCTGCGCGGCAAGACCCGCGTGATCTACCAGTCAACGCCGTCCCAAGCCGCGGCCAGCAAGCCAGACACGGTGCTCCAGGCCCTGATGGTCGGCCACCTGCGCGAGGTCAAGAGCCCGCAGACACTGTTCCAGGCGGCCCGGCTGCTTGCCGGCCACGACGATATCCGGATCGACCACATCGGCGAAGCACTGGACCCCGTCCTGGGCGAACAGGCCCTGGCCACCCAGAGGGACTGCCCCAATTACCGGTGGCTCGGCGCGCTGCCGCACGATGGAACGCGCGAACGGATCCGCTGCGCGCACCTGCTGGTCCATGCCAGCGCCATGGAAGGCGGCGCCCACGTGATCATGGAAGCGGTTTGCAGCGGGACCCCGGTGCTGGCCTCGCGGATTCCGGGGAACGTCGGCATGCTCGGCGCCGATTACGCGGGCTACTTCACGCACGGCGACGCGGCAGCGCTGGCGGCGCTGCTGGTGCGTTGCCGGCAGGGCCAGGCGGCGTCCGGCGATGTCCCTGCCGACCCGCTGCTGGCGCGGCTGGGGGCACAATGCGCCCTTCGCGCGCCGCTGTTCGCCCCAGAAGCCGAACGCGCCGCCCTGCTCCGGCTCGTCGCCGACTTGATGG
>JACMQP010000626.1 GCA_014376915.1 Ramlibacter sp. | reverse complement strand
GGCGGGGTCTCCGACAGCCGCAAGGGACTGGCGATGGTGGAGACGACGCCCCCGTCCGGCTGCTTCATGTCCACCCGCAAGCGGCGGTGCCGCACCTGCGCATCATCGAACACCTGCGCGTAGTCGTTGATGGGGCCGCAGGGGACGCCGCGCGCTTCCAGCCGCGCGAGCCAATCGGCGACGGTGCGCGTCAGCATCGTCTTCGCCAGTTCCGGCACCAGCTCGTTGCGGCCCGTGATCCGCCCCGTCACCTTCCGCCAGCGTTCGGACCCCGCCAGGTCCGGCCGGTCGATCGCCCGGCAATACTGCTGCCACTGGCCGTCGTTGCCGACCGCCACCACGATCTCGCCGTCGCTCACGGTGAACACCTGGTACGGCACCAGGCTGGCGTGCGCGTTGCCGTAGCGGCCGGGGGTCTTGCCGCTGGCGAAGAAGGCCGTCACCTGGTTGCCGCCGAGCGCGACGATCGCATCGAGCAGCGCCATGTCGATGGACTGGCCACGGCCGGAGACACCGCGATGGTTCACCGCGGCGAGGATCGCGATGGTGGCGTACATGCCGGTCATGACGTCCGCGATCGCAATCCCCGCTTTCTGCGGCCCGCCGCCCGGCAGGTCGTCGTGCTCGCCGGTGACGCTCATGAAGCCGCCCATGGCCTGGAAGACGAAGTCGTAGCCGGGCTTGTGCGAGCTCGGCCCCTCCTGCCCGTAGCCGGTGATGGAGCAATACACCAGCCGCGGATTGATCGCCGACAGGCTTTCGTAGTCCAGGCCGTAACGCTTCAGGTCGCCGACCTTGTAGTTCTCGATCAGCACGTCGCTGACGGCCGCCAGTTCCCGGACAAGCGCCTGCCCGCGGGGTTGCGAGATGTCGATGGTGACCGACTTCTTGCCGCGATTCGCCGCAGCGTAGTAGGTCGAGTTGGACGTGTCGGCGCCGTTCGCGTCCTTGATCCAGGGCGGGCCCCAGGCGCGCGTGTCGTCGCCGTGCCCGGGCCGCTCGACCTTGATCACGTCTGCGCCGAGGTCCGCGAGGTTCTGGCTGCACCACGGCCCCGCCAGCACTCGGGACATGTCGAGGACGCGCAGGTTGGACAGCGCGCCGGCCGCGGGCGCGGCTCCGTTCGTGTCTTGCATCTTGCGCGCGCCTTCAGTCGATCTTGACGTTGGCATCGACGATCACCCGCGACCACTTGTCCAGCTCGGCATCGACAAACGCGGCGAACTGCGGCTGCGTCATCGTGCCCGGCTCTGCGCCCTGCTCAAGGAACTGCGGACGCACGCGCGGCGATTGCAGCGCTTGCAGCACGTCGGTCGACAGCTTCTGCTTCAGGTCGGCCGGCATGTTGCCCGGTGCGTAGAGGCCGAACCATGCGGTGGCGTCGAAGCCTTTCAGGCCGGCCTCGTCGAGGGTCGGCACGTCGGGCAGGGTCGCCGTGCGCCTGAGCGAGGTGACGCCGAGCGCGCGCAACTTGCCAGCGCGAATGTGCTGCAGGACGCCGGGCACCGAATCGAACATCACCGGGATCTGGCCGCCCAGCAGGTCGTTCAGCGCGGGCGCCGCGCCCTTGTACGGGACGTGCACCATGTTCACGCCGGCCATCGACTTGAACAGCTCGCCTGCAAGGTGATTCGCGCCGCCGGTGCCGGACGAGCCGAAGTTCACCTTGCCGGGGTTCGCCTTGGCGTACTGGATCATCTCCTGCACGGTCTTTGCCGGAAAGGACGGATTCACCACCAGCACGTTCGGCACCGCCGCCACCTGAGCGATCGGCGTGAAGTCGGTCCGGGTGTTGTACTTGAGCGCGCCCCGGTACAGGCCCGGATTG
>JACMQP010000625.1 GCA_014376915.1 Ramlibacter sp. | reverse complement strand
GAATGCGGGGCTGTAATCGTCATAGCTCAACTCGGACCGATAGTACGGTTGCTTGGTGAACTCGCGCTGCCAGTAAGCGTCTTCGCGCGTGGGATTGATGACGGGGGACGTGGCATGTTGCATGGCGGTCGCTGCTCCGATGTTTGGCCGAATGCTGGCGCGCACGCCGTCCAGCCACCATAGGACTGCCCTGAAGCGCCTGTAGGACAAGCCCGCGACCGCCATCGCGCCGTTGGCGGCGCTATGCTTGCCGAATGAGCAAGGCCTTCACCAAGGAGACGGACAGCGACGACGACGACGACCTCGCGCTGCCCGAGCTGCCTGCGGGCGGCAAGAACTACATCACGCCGCAGGGCTACGCGCGCCTGCGCGCCGAGTTGCTGCAGCTGATGGACGAGGAGAGGCCGAAGGTCGTCGACGCTGTGCACTGGGCCGCGCGCAACGGCGACCGTTCCGAGAATGGCGACTACATCTACGGCAAAAAACGGCTGCGCGAGATCGACCGGCGCATCCGCTTCCTGACGAAGCGGCTCGAAGTCGCGGAGCTTTCCGATCCGTCGCTGCACCATGGCAGCGACCAGATCTTCTTCGGCGCCACGGTCACCTATGCGGATCCGGCGGGGCAGGAGCGGACGGTGACCATCCTGGGCGTCGACGAGGCCGACAGCGCGCTGGGCCAGGTGAGCTGGATCTCGCCGGTGGCCCGCGCGCTGCTGAAGGCACGCACGGGCGACGAGGTGAAGCTGGTGACGCCGCTGGGCGTGCAGGAAATCGAAGTGCTGGATGTCGCCTATCCGGCGCCGGGCGGGGCCGCGGGTTAGTTCGGGGCGGTGCCCGGGCGTACGCGCTGGGCGCGCATGACCGAAGGCGTGCGTTTGAGCTTGGCCAGCACCGCCTCGAGGTGCGCCTTGTCGCGCACCGCGACCACAAAGCGCAGGTCGGTGGCGTCCTGCGCCTCCTCGACGCCCATGTCCACGTGCGTGATGTCGGCCTCCGCCGCCGCCAGCGCAGCGGCCACCCGTGCCAGCACGCCCTTGCCGTTGGACACCGTCACCAGCACGCCGGTCTCGAACGGCCGCACCGGCTCATCCGACCATTCGACGCTGATGAAGCGCTCGGCGTCCTTGTGCTGCAGCCGCTTGGCCACGCCGCAGTCCTCGGTGTGGACGACCAGGCCTTCGCCGCGGCCGAGATAGCCGACGATCGCGTCGCCCGGCACCGGCCGGCAGCAGGAAGCGAACTTCACCGAGGCGTTCTCGCTGCCGTCCAGGATGACCTCGCCCTGCGACACGTTCTCGTGCGCGGTGAAACGTTCGCGCGTGAGCAGCAGCGCGTCGGGCTTTTCGCCGTGTTCGGCCAGCAGCGTCATCAGGCGCTTGCCGACGATGCTGGCGATGCGCCTGCCGAGGCCGATGTCGGTCAGCAGTTCGGCGCGGTTGCGGCTGCCGGTAAAGCGCAGCAGCTTCTCCCAGATCTGCTGGTGCGGCTCGTCGTCGGCCGGCAGCTTCTCCATGCCTTCTGCGCGCAGCGCCTGGGTCAGAAGCTTCTCGCCCAGTGCCTGCGACTCGACCTGGGCCAGGGTCTTGAGGTGATGCCGGATCTTGGAGCGCGCGCGGCCGGTGCGCACGAACCCGAGCCAGGCTGGGTTGGGCGTCGAGACGGCGGCCGTCACCACTTCGACGATGTCGCCGTTTTTCAGCTCGGTGCGCAGCGGCACCTGCACGCCGTTGATCCTGGCGGCGGCCGTGCGGTCGCCGATGTTGCTGTGGATCGCGTAGGCGAAGTCGACCACGGTGGCGCCGCGCGGCAGCGCCATGATCTGGCTCTTGGGCGTGAAGACGTAGACCGCCTCCGGGAACAGGTCGATCTTGACGTGGTCCCAGAACTCCGCAGCGTCGCGCGTTTCGTGCTGGATGTCCAGCAGCGACTGCAGCCACTTGGTGCCGAGCCGGTCGCCCGCGTCGCCCTCGGGCGCGCTGGTCTTGTAGAGCCAGTGGGCGGCGATGCCCGACTCCGCCACCACGTGCATCGCCTCGGTCCGCATCTGGAATTCCACGTTGACGCCCGACGGCCCCACCAGCGTGGTGTGCAGCGACTGATAGCCGTTGACCTTGGGAATCGCGATGTGGTCCTTGAAGCGGCCCGGCACCGGCTTGTAGATCTGGTGCAGCAGGCCGAGCGCCGTGTAGCAGTCGGTCACGCTGGGAACGACCACCCGAAAGCCGTAGATATCGGTGACCTGGGCAAAGCTCAGGTGCTTCTCATCCATTTTGCAGTAGACCGAATACAGGGTCTTCTCGCGGCCGGCGATCCGCACGTTCATGCCGGCGGCGGCGAAAGCGGCCTCGACCTCGCGCTGAACCTTCTGAATCAGGTCGCGGCGGCGGCTGCGGGCCTTGGCCACGGCCTTGTTCAGGATGGCGTAGCGCCAGGGCCGCAGGTGTTTGAAGGCCAGCTCCTGCAGCTCGCGGTAGGTCTGGTTCAACCCCAGGCGGTGCGCGATCGGCGCGTAGATGTCCAGCGTTTCCGACGCGATGCGGGTCCATTTCTCGCGCGGTACGTCGTCCAGCGTCCGCAT
>JACMQP010000624.1 GCA_014376915.1 Ramlibacter sp. | reverse complement strand
TGCAGTCGATGACGCCGCAGGCGATTCGCGACGGCTTCGCCTCGCTGCGCAGCGACAAGCAGATGCTGGGCCTGGCCGATGCCGCCCGCTCGCGCTCCGAGGCCGACTGGCTGGTCGGCATCAACGGCACGCGGGCCATGACGGCCTTCAATTCGCGCGACGGCGGCTTCTTCCTGACCACAGTGGGCCGGGTGCAGACGCCGACGCTGGCCGTGGTGGTCGAACGCGAAGAGCAGATCCGCAGATTCATCAGCCGCGACTACTGGGAAATCCACGCCACCTTCCTGGCCGAGGCCGGGCAATACCAGGCCAAGTGGATCGACCCGAAGTGGAAGAAGAACGCAGACGATGCCGAAATCAAGGCCGACCGCGTCTGGTTTGAGCGCGAAGCGATGGCGATCGCCGACGCCGTGCGCGGCAAGGCGGCCACGGTCACCGAAGAAGCGACGCCAACCACCCAGGCCTCCCCGGCGCTGTTCGACCTCACTTCCCTGCAGCGGGAGGCCAACGGCCGCTTCGGCTACTCGGCCAAGACCACGCTGGCCTTGGCGCAAAGCCTCTACGAGCGGCACAAGGCGCTGACCTATCCGCGGACCGATTCGCGGCACCTGCCCGAGGATTATGTGGCGGTGGTGAAAGACACGATGGGCATGCTCGCGGACAGCGGCATGAAGCACCTCGCGCCGTTCGCAAGGCAGGCGATCACCGGCAACTACGTCAAGCCGATGAAGCGGATCTTCGACAACGCAAAGGTCAGCGACCACTTCGCCATCATCCCGACGTTGCAGGCCCCCAGCGGCCTGTCGGACGCCGAGCAAAAGCTGTACGACCTGGTGGTCAAGCGCTTCCTGTCGGTGTTCTTCCCGAGCGCCGAATTCATGGTGACCACCCGCATCTCGCAGGCTGTGGGCCACAGCTTCCGCACCGTCGGCAAGGTGCTGGTCAAGCCGGGCTGGCTGGCGATCTGGGGCAAGGAAGTGGCCGAAGAGGGAGACGAGAACGACAAGACGCTCGTGGCCGTGAAGCCCGGCGAGATGGTGCGCGCCGAAGTGGTCGAGCCCAAGCCGTTGAAGACGCGACCGCCGGCGCGCTATTCGGAAGCGACGCTGCTGGGCGCGATGGAAGGCGCCGGCAAAATGGTGGAAGACGACGAACTGCGCGAGGCAATGCAGGAGAAGGGCCTGGGCACGCCAGCCACCCGCGCCGCCACCATCGAAGGCCTGATCAACGAGAAGTACATGTTCCGTGATGGCCGCGAGCTGATCCCGACGGCGAAGGCCTTTCAGCTGATGACGCTGCTGCGGGGGCTGGGCATCGAAGAGCTCTCCAAGCCCGAGCTCACGGGCGAATGGGAATACAAGCTGGCGCAGATGGAACACGGCAAGCTGTCGCGCGACGCCTTCATGCTCGAGATCGCCGAGATGACGAAACACATCGTCAAGAAGGCCAAGGAATACGACCGTGACACCGTGCCGGGCGACTACGCGACGTTGTCCACGCCCTGCCCCAATTGCGGCGGCGTGGTGAAGGAAAACTACCGCCGCTACACCTGCACCGGCAAGACCGGCACGGGCGAAGACGCGTGCGGGTTTTCGTTCGGCAAGACGCCGGCCGGCCGCACCTTCGAGCCGACTGAAGTGGAGGAATTCCTGCGCGAGAAGAAGATCGGCCCGCTCGAGGGCTTCCGCTCCAAGGCAGGCTGGCCCTTCACCGCCGAGATCGTGTTGAAGTACAGCGAAGAAGACAAGAACTGGAAGCTGGAGTTCGACTTCGGCAACGAATCCGACCCGGCCGAGACCGGCGAAGTGATCGACTTCTCCGGCCAGGAATCGCTCGGCCCCTGTCCGAAGTGTGGCGCCCGGGTGTTCGAATGGGGCAAGAACTATCTTTGCGAAAAGTCGGTTCCGACCGCGGACCAGGCGACGCCGAGCTGCGACTTCAAGACCGGCCAGATCATCCTGCAGCAGCCGGTGTCGCGCGAGCAGATGCAGAAGCTGCTGGCGACCGGCAAGACCGACCTGCTGGACAAGTTCGTTTCGATGCGCACCCGCCGTGCTTTCAAGGCCTTCCTCGCGTTCGACAAGGAAGCGGGCAAGGTGAACTTCGAGTTCGAGCCGCGCGCCAGCAAGTTCCCGCCGCGCAAGGGCGCTGCGGTCAAGGAGTCCGGCGCGAAGTACACACCGGTGGCCCGGGCCGCCAAGACGGCCGCGAAAACAGCCGCAAAGAAGGCGCCGGCCAAAAAGGCTCCGGCGGTGAAGAAAGCGGCCGCGCCCAAGGCGCCGCGCAAGCCCGGTGCCGGACTCAAGCCCAGCGCCGACCTGGCTGCGGTGATCGGCGCCGAACCGGTGGCGCGCACCCAGGTGATCAAGAAGCTGTGGGACTACATCAAGGCCAACGGTCTGCAGGACGCCACCAACAAGCGCGCCATCAACGCCGACGCCAAGTTATTGCCGGTGTTCGGCAAGCCGCAGGTGACGATGTTCGAACTGGCCGGCATCGTCGGCAAGCACTTGATCGCACCATGAACGAGCTGACTCTCTACACCAACCCGATGTCACGCGGCCGCATCGTGCGCTGGATGCTGGAGGAAACCGGCACGCCCTACGACACAGTGCTGCTCGATTTCGGCAGCACCATGAAGGAAGCCGCGTTCCTTGCCATCAACCCGATGGGCAAGGTGCCAGTCATCCAGCATGGCGACACGGTGGTCACCGAAGCGGCCGCCATCTGCGCTTATCTGGCTGACGCTTTTCCCGAGAAGAAGCTGGCGCCGCCGCTGGACCAGCGCGGCGCCTACTACCGCTGGCTGTTCTTCGCGGCTGGCCCGATGGAGGCCGCGGTGACAGCCAAGGCGCTCGGCCTGCTGGCCCCCGCCGACAAAAGCGGGATGGCGGGTTACGGCAGCTTCGAGCAAACCATCGATACGCTGGAAAGGGCCGTCGCCGGACGCGAGTTCATCGCCGGCGATCGCTTTACCGCCGCCGACGTCTATGTCGGATCGCAAATCGGCTGGGGCCTGCTGTTCGGCACGATCGAGAAGCGAGCAGCGTTCACCGAATACGTTGGCCGGCTGCAGGCGCGGCCGGCGGCGCAGCGCGCCAGCGCGCTGGACGACGCGGCGATGCCGAAGAAAAGCTGATCCCGGAACAGCGGCTGCCTACATCCGGGACCCTACGAGCGCCCATCGGGTCACGC
>JACMQP010000126.1 GCA_014376915.1 Ramlibacter sp. | reverse complement strand
GAATCGAGAACACGTCGGGCTTCGCCATGCACCAGCGCAAGGGCTGGTCCGCGTCGTCGCCGGGCACCTGGGCCCGCAGGCTCAGGCCCCGCCAGGCGATTCGCCCGGCCCGGCCCATCTCCCGGGCCACCCGTTCCACCAGCGTTTCGTGCGCCGACAGCGCCGCGCGGTTGCGTGCCAGCGTCTGCGCCAGCAGGTGCACGCCGGCCTGCGTCAGTCGCAGCGATTCGTGGCCGCTGCCGGTGCGCACCCGGTCCAGCATGCCGGCGGCCAGCAGCTCGATTTCCAGCGGGTCCTGGCACGGCCAACCGGCCGAGCGGTAGATCTCGCGCAGTCGTCGCGCATGCGTCTTGCCCAAAGCCGGCGGTGAAGGCTCGGTGAAGGCGGGCGGGGCAATGGCACTCATGGCGGGTCGGGGCGGCCTGCCAGTTTATCCGCGCCGCGGTGCCGGAAGGCGCTGCCGTAGGCCCGCTCCCACGCCCATTGGGGCCTTTGGCCGAGTGACCAGCGCAGCGCGGGCCCCAGAATCGGAGCATGGTTGAAAAAGCACTTTACGGCATCACCGCGGTTCGCTACGCGGGCCCGCACATGGTCGAGGCCATGATGGGACTGATCGACAGCGCGCGTGAAAGCTGGGACCTGCGGCCGTCGCCCACCCGCATCGTGGAAGTCATCGACCGCATGGTGGAGGGCGACCGCGTGATCTCGATGTTCCCCGACGCAGCGGGTGGCTTCGCGCTGGGTCCCGAGGTCAAGGTCGATCTGCTGCCCGAGGGCACCGAAACCCTGACGCTGGATGATGAAAAGCAGGGTCTGAGCCTGGGCGACCTCCCGCGGTTCTGATCAACTCCGCCCTTTCAGCGTGGGCAGCTTGAGCAGCCCGGTCGAAAGCGACGTGCCGCAGACGATCACTCCGGCGCAGAGCAGCATCCACCCCGTGACCGTCTCGCCCAGGAAGAGCACGCCGTACAGCACGGCGAACACCGGCACCAGGAAGGTGACTGCCAGCGCCCGTGGCGGACCGGCCTGCTCGATCAGCCGGAAATACAGGATGTACGCGATCCCGGTACACACCACGCCCAATGCCAGGGCGGCCAGCCACGCGTGGATGCCGGGCATGCGTGCCGGCCAGAACCACAGGGCCGGCAGAGCCAACCCGAGGCTTGCGCCCAGCTGGCTGCCGGTGGCGGTCACCAGCGCTGGCAGGCCGGTCAGGTAACGCCTGGTGGCGCTGGCGGCGATTGCGTAACAGACACAGGCCAGCAGGCACGCCAGCACCGCCCAGCCCGGTGCATGGCCGCTGGCGTCGGGCCTGAAGCTGGCCTTGTCCCAGGCCAGCATCGCCACGCCTAGGAAGCCGATCGCCAGCCCCAGGCTGCGCGAGGCCGTCGGCCGATCTTTCAGCCAGCCCCATGCGACCAGCGCGCCGAACAACGGCACCGTCGCATTCAGCACCGCTGACAGGCCGGTGCTGATCGACAGCAGCGCGAACGAAAAGAGCGCAAACGGAATGCCCGAATTAAGCAGGCCGACGGTGAACACGGGCTTCCAGTGGCGGCGCAGCTGCGGACCGAGCCCGCGCAGCAGCAGCAGCGGCCACAGGAAAGCGGCGGCGATCGCCACGCGCACGGCCGCGGTCGGCACCGCGCCGAATTCCACCGTCGCGATCCGCATGAACAGGAACGACGCGCCCCAGATCGACGCCAGCAGGACGAAGTCGACGGCCCAGGCGCGGGCGCCGCGACGGGCCACCGCGGAAGCTTGCAGGCCGGACGTCAAATCGCCCCTTCCAGTTTCAACAGCGCGCTCTTGCGTTCGAGGCCGCCGGCGTACCCGGTCAGCGATCCGTCCCTGCCCAGCACGCGGTGGCAGGGCACGACGATGCTGACCGGGTTGCGGCCGACAGCCGCGCCCACCGCGCGCACCGCCGACGGCCGGCCGACCCGCTGGCTGATGTCACCGTAGCTGGTGGTGCGGCCGGGCGGAATGGCCAGGAGCGCGCGCCACACCGATTGCTGGAAGGCCGTGCCGCCGTGCAGATCCAGCGGCAGGTCGAACCGGGTGCGGCGACCGGCGAAGTAGTCATGCAGCTGCGCGACTGCCGCGACCAGCACCGGATGGCCCGGAGCGTGTCTCCACGCGCCGGTGTCGGGCAGGTGGCGCTGGCCTTCGAACCAGAGGCCGGCCAGGCCGGCGTCGGTGGCGGCGACGAGCATAGTGCCGAGCGGGCTGGCATACCGTGTCTGCACGGTCGATGGATGAAATTTCATGGCAGGACTCCGGGGACGCAAGTGGACCCGATGGACGTCGGGCGACTGACGGTGCGGGCAGCGGGCTGAGAGGGCGCCGCCGGCATCGCGCTCCAGGCGCGGACCACTGCATAGCTGCGCCAGGGCTTCCAGGCCTGCGACGCGGCCTCGGCGGCGCGGGCCGGGTTCTTCGCCGCCATCACGTCCAGCGCCTTGTGCAGCGCCACATCGCCGGCGGGGAAGGCGTCGGGCCAGCGCAGCGCCCGCATCGCGATGTACTG
>JACMQP010000623.1 GCA_014376915.1 Ramlibacter sp. | reverse complement strand
CCGGAAACGTCCACCAGCACCAGCAAGGGCAACGGCTGCTCCAGCCGGCGCAGCCGTGGCAGCTCCAGCAATTCGCCACCGCTGCGGGCGGCGCGCCGCAACACGCCGGGCCAGTGCAACTGGCTGCCGCGCCCGCCGGGCCGGCGCCGCCGTGTCGGCAGGCGCGGCACGGGCAACGCGATGTCGCGCGCCAGTCGTTCGACCAGCCGGTACTCGGAGCCGCTCAGTCCATTGAAGTCGGCATGCTTGAGGCTGGCGAGGTCGCTGGCGGTCATGGCGGCGTCGAAATCCACCTCCTGGTCCGGCTTGGGCGCGTTCTGGCCGAGCGCGCGGGCCGGCGCCAGCGCTTCATTCACGCGCGGCCGGCGCTTGTTGGGTTCGGCCTTTCCTTCGGCGCTGGGAAGCAGTTGCGCGAGCAGCTTGTTCGCCATCTCGGGATCGCTGAAATAGGCGTCGAACAGTTCGCGGAACACCTGCCGGTCCTGCTCGCGATTGATCATCACTGTCTCCAGCGCGGCGCACATGTCGGCCTTGCTCGCCACGCCGACCAGGTCCGCAGCCTGCGTCGCCAGCGCCATGCGGGCGCTGTCGGCCGGAACGCCGGCGCGGCGCAAGGCCCGGCCGAAGCCGGTGATGTTGTCGGCCAGTTTGCCGGCGCGCGCGTCCCCGAGTCTCATCGACCGGCCATCAGGTTGCAGGTTCTTCTTCGGCCCGCAGCAACTCCACCGACAGCTCGCGCGTCAGCGCCGCCACGTCCTCGCGCTGCTTGAACAGGATGCCGGCGGTATCGGCGACCACCTCGGGGTCGACCACCAGCGTATCCAGCGCCACCAGCGCCTTGGCCCATTCGACGCTCTCGGCGATGCCGGGCGCGCGCTGGAACGCACTGGCGAACGGCTGGCCGCGCAGGCGGGCGACGAACAGCGCCACCTGCCGCGACAGCGCGTCGCTGGCCTGCGGCACCCGGGCCCGAACGATGGCCAGTTCGCGCTCGCGATCGGGATAGTCGACCCAGTGGTACAGGCAGCGCCGCTTGACCGCATCGTGCAGCTCGCGGGTGCGGTTGCTGGTGAGGATGGTGACCGGCGTGGCCATGGCGCGGATGGTGCCGATTTCGGGAATGCTCACCTGGTACTCACCCAGGTATTCGAGCAGGAAGGCCTCGAACGGTTCGTCGGCCCGGTCCACTTCGTCGATCAGCAGCACTGCCCCCGGCTCCGGTGTCTGCAGGGCCTGCAGCAGCGGCCGCCGGATCAGGTAACGGTCGGTGTAGACCTCGCGTTCGATCGCCTCGGCGCCGACCGAGCCTTCGTGCGTCAGTTCGGCCGCGCGCATGTGCAGCAGCTGCGCCGCGTAGTTCCATTCGTAGAGTGCCTCGCGATGCTCGAGCCCGTCGTAGCACTGCAAGCGGATCAGCGCGCGGTGCAGCGCACTGGCCAACGCCTTGGCCAGTTCGGTCTTGCCGACGCCGGGCTCGCCTTCCAGCAGCAGCGGACGCTGCAGCTTGAGCGCGAGAAACACTGCCGTCGCCAGGCGGCGGTCGGCGAAATAGCCTTCGCCTTCCAGCGCCTGCACGACCGCGTCGACGGTGGAGAACGCGGCGGGCGTGGCAGCCGGGGCAACAGTCATCGCGGCAGCTTATCCCAGCGCGCGGGCGACGCCGCGCTGCGCCAGCACGCTGATCAGGTTGGCGCGGTAGGCGGCCGTGGCGTGCAGGTCGGCGTTGAGGTCGGTGGCGTCGATCTTCACCTTGCTCGCGGCGTCGGCCGTGAAGCTTTTCGTCAGCGCTTCTTCCAGGCCCTTGTGGCGGAACACGCCGCTGTTGCTGGCGCCGGTGACGGCCACCCGCACCCCGTTGTCGTACTGCGCGATGAAGACGCCGACCAGCGGGAAGTGGGACGCCTGCTGGCGCATTTTTTCGTACACCGCCCGCCTCGGGATCGGGAACCGGATCTTCGTGATCAGTTCGCCGTCGTCCAGCGCGGTGGTGAACATGCCCTTGAAAAAGGCGTCGGCCGCGATCTCGCGCCGGTCGGTCACGATGGTGGCGCCCGAGCCCAGCACCGCCGCCGGGTAGCAGGCCGCCGGGTCGTCGTTGGCGACCGAGCCGCCGATGGTGCCGAGCGCGCGCACCTGGCGGTCGCCGATCCGGTTGGCGAGATCGGCCAGCGCCGGATAGGCCGCCTTGATCTCCGCATGGTTGGCGACATCCAGGTGCCGCGACATCGCGCCGACGGTGATGTCGTTGCCGTCCTTGCGGATGCCCGTGAGCTCCTTGATGGCGCCGAGGTCGGCGAGCTGCTCGGGCGCGGCGAGGCGCAGCTTCATCGACGCCAGCAGGGTCTGGCCGCCGGCCAGCGGCCTGGCGCCGGCTCCGGCCAGCCGCACGGCCTCGGCCAGGGTGGTGGGACGTTCAAAGGTGAAGGCGTACATGGTGATTCCTTTGTTGCTACCGCGCCTGCCGACGCGCTTGTTCCATCGCTTCCCACACCCGGTGCGGTGTGGCCGGCATGTCCAGGTCCTTCACGCCCAGCGGCGCCAGCGCATCCAGCACCGCGTTGATCACCGCCGGTGGGGAGCCGATCGCCCCGGCTTCCCCGCAGCCTTTGGTGCCCAGCGGATTGTGGGTGCAGGGCGTGCAGATGGTGTCGAGCCTGAATTCCGGGAAATCCTCGGCGCGGGGCATTGCGTAATCCATAAAACTACCGGTCAGCAGCTGGCCGGTCTGGTTGTCGTAGACGCAGCGCTCCATGAGCGCCTGGCCGATGCCCTGTACCAGCCCGCCGTGCACCTGGCCCTGCACGATCATCGGGTTGATGATGGTGCCGAAGTCGTCCACCGCGGTGAAGCGATCGACCTTGACCTCGCCGGTCTGCTGGTCCACCTCCACCTCGCAGATGTAAGTGCCGCCCGGGAAGGTGAAATTGGTCGGATCGTAGAACGCGGTTTCGTTCAGGCCCGGCTCGAGCTTGTCGAGCGGATAGTTGTGCGGCACATAAGCCGTCAGCGCCACCTGGCCGAAGGTCACTTTCTTGTCCGTGCCCTTGATGGTGAACTCGCCATTGGCAAACTCGACGTCCGCGTCGCTCGCTTCCATCAGATGGGCCGCGATCTTCTTGGCCTTGGTCTCGATCTTGTCGAGCGCCTTCATGATGGCGGCGCCGCCGACCGAGATGGAACGCGAGCCGTAAGTGCCCATGCCGAACGGGACGCGCCCGGTGTCGCCGTGCACCACGTCGACGGCGTCGACGGCGATGCCGAGCCGCGCCGCCACGACCTGGGCAAACGTGGTCTCGTGGCCCTGCCCATGGCTGTGCGAGCCGGTGAACACCGTGACGCTGCCGGTCGGGTGGACGCGAATCTCGCCGCATTCGAACAGGCCGGCGCGCGCGCCGAGCGCACCGGCGATGTTGGACGGCGCGATGCCGCAGGCCTCGATGTAGCTGGAATAGCCGATGCCGCGCAGCTTGCCCCGGGACTCGCTGTCCGCCTTGCGGGCGCCGAAGCCCGCAACGTCGGCCAGCGACTGCGCCTTGGTCATGCAGCCCGGGAAGTCGCCGGTGTCGTATTGCAGCGCCACCGGTGTCTGGTACGGGAAGGTGGAGATGAAGTTGCGCTTGCGGATTTCATCCTGGCCGATGCCCAGTTCCCAGGCGCAGCGGGAAACGAGACGCTCCAGCAGATACGTAGCTTCCGGCCGGCCGGCGCCGCGATAAGCATCCACCGGCGCGGTGTTGGTGAACCACGCATCCACTTCGACGTAGATCTGCGGCGTCGTGTACTGGCCGGCGAGCAGCGTCGCGTACAGGATGGTGGGCACCGCCGTCGAGAAGGTGGACAGGTAGGCGCCGAGGTTGGCATCCGTGTGCACACGCAGCGCCAGGAACTTGCCGTTGGCGTCCATCGCCATCTCGGCGTGGCTGACGTGGTCGCGGCCATGGGCGTCGGTCAGGAAGCTCTCGGAGCGCTCGCAGGTCCACTTGATGCTGCGATTGAGTTGCTTGGCGCCCCAGGTCAGGCACACGTCCTCGGCGTACAGGAAGATCTTGGAGCCGAAGCCGCCGCCGACGTCCGGCGCGATGACGCGCACCTTGTGCTCCGGCAGGCCCAGCACGAAGGCCGTCATCAGCAGCCGTTCGACGTGCGGGTTCTGGTTGGAGACGTGCAGCGTGTATTCCTCGGTGCCGCGGCTGTAGCTGCCGATCGCCACCCGCGGCTCGATGGCATTGGGAATGAGCCGGTTGTTGACCAGGTCCAGCCGGGTGACGTGCGCCGCCTTGGCGAACACCGCATCGACCGCGGCCTGGTCGCCGATCGCCCACTTGTAGCACTGGTTGTCGACGGCTTCGTCGTGGATGGTGACGCCGCTCGCCTTCTTCGCCGCGTCGGCGACGCTCACCAGCGCCGGCAGCACGTCGTAGTCCACGACGACCGCCTCGGCCGCGTTGCG
The DNA here is from genome assembly GCA_014376915.1 of Ramlibacter sp. Next base: position 1,986 of record JACMQP010000623.1, on the reverse strand, counting down.
CGCCTGCTCCAGCGTTTCGGCCACCACCATCGCCACCTGGTCACCAACGTAACGGGCCTTCTTGATGGCGAGGATGGGATGCAGCGGCTCCTTCATCGGCGTGCCGTCGGGGTTGTTGATCAGCCAGCCGCACGGCAGGCCGCCCATCTTGCCCTCGATGTCCTTGCCGCTGAAGATGCCGACCACGCCTGGCATCTTCAGCGCGTCGGCGCTGTCGACGGACTTGATCGCGGCATGGGCATGGGGCGAGCGGACGAACACGGCGTAGGTCTGGTTCGCCTGCACGATGTCGTCGGTGTAGTTGCCGGCGCCGGTGAGGAAGCGATAGTCTTCCTTGCGCCGCACAGCCTCGCCGATGTGCGGCAGGCTGGCGAAGTCGGATGCACCCATGTCAGTTCTCCTTGGAGTTCAGGGATGGGCCGCGGCTGCTGCCATGGCCTGGCCGCCCATGTGGACCGCCTTGACGATGTTCTGGTAGCCCGTGCAGCGGCACATGTTGCCGTCCAGCAGCGAGCGGATCTCGGACTCGGTGGAATCGGGGTGGTGGTTGACCAGGTCGACCGCGCTCATCACCATGCCCGGGGTGCAGAAACCGCATTGCAGGCCGTGGCATTCCTTGAAGGCGGCCTGCATCGGATGGAGCGTGCCGTCGGCGGCGGCCAGGCCTTCGATGGTGGTGACCTCCGAGCCGGCGTGCTGCGCGGCCAGGGTGTTGCAGGACTTGATGGCGCGGCCGTCGACGATGACGGTGCAGGCGCCGCATTGCGCCGTGTCGCAGCCCACGTGGGTGCCGGTGAGCCGTAACTGCTCGCGCAGCACCTGCACCAGCAAGGTGTTGGGAGCGACCTCGACCCTGCGGGGCTGGCCATTGACTTTGAACTGGACTTCCATTGACGGTCTCCTTCGAATTTTGGAAAAGCGCGGTTGATTGTTGGACCCGGGTCGGTGTGGGAACCTAGCGCAAACCCTCGGTTCGAGCGGCACAAGACACGAAATTCTCAAAATGAAACAATGTCGATGTTGCTGCGATTGGCACAACCCATCCACCCGCCAGGAGTCCATCCCACCATGGTTGCAACCCTGCACTTCCCCGCCCAGCAACGGCTGGTGCAAATCGACGCACTGCGCCGCACCGTGATTGCCGAGCGGCGCCCGGCAGCCGGCCTGCTGGCGGACGGCATGGCCGACCGCAGCTGGATCGAGCGCTCGTGGCGCCGCTGCCTGGAAGCCGGCCGCCGGCCCGAGCAGCGCCTGACTTTCGACGTGGTGCCGGCCCAGGCCCGGCGCCGCGCCGAAGAAGCCAACCACACCCTGCTGCGGGCTGCCAGGCCGCTACTGGACCAGCTCGGCCGCGCGATCGCCAACAGCCACTACTTCGCCATCCTCACCGACGCGCAGGGCATGGTGATCGACGTCAACGGCCCGGTCACCGACGGCGACCCGAGGGCCCGTCTGCTGGCACGGGTGGGCGTTGACCTGTCGGAGCGGGCGGTCGGCACCACGGCGATCGGCGCTGTGCTGGCCGAGCTGCGGCCGGTGTGGCTGCACCGGGGCGAGCACTTCTTCGACGACACGGCCGTCTTCAGCTGCGCCGGCGCACCGCTGTTCGGCCCCGACGGCCGCTGCGCCGGCATGCTGGACCTGACCGGCGTCGAAGTAGCCGAGCGGCCGGAGCTGAAGCACCTGGTGGCGCAGTGGGCCCGCAGCATCGAGAACTCGCTGGCGCTGGCGCAGCCGCATGCGCTGCTGCTGCGCCTGAACTGGCCGGGATGCAGCCTGGGGGACGACGGCGACGCCCTGGTGGGCCTGGACGGCGACGGCAACGTCGTTGCGGTCAATACCGCCGCGCGCGAGATGGTGGCGCAGCTCGGGACGCCGCCAACCACCGGCGCAACGGGCGGATCGCCGATCCACTCCAGCGAGCTGTTCGCGATGCCGTGGGAACTGTTGTTCGACGCCGCGCGCCGCGACCGGCCGGTGGAAGTG
>JACMQP010000622.1 GCA_014376915.1 Ramlibacter sp. | reverse complement strand
GGCGTCACTTCCTTGTCCTTCACCGCCACCATGCCGCTGGAGTTGATGCCGCGGATGTGGGCGCCGGTGATGCCGGTGTAGACGCGGGTGATCTTGCAGTCGGCCATCAGCTCGGCCTCTTTCAGGGCCTGCTGGATGCTCTGCACCGTGGCGTCGATGTTGACGACCACGCCGCGCTTGAGCCCGTTGGACGGGGCCACGCCCAAACCCGCGAGCTTGAGCATGCCGTCGGGCATCACCTCGGCCACCACCACCATCACCTTGGCGGTGCCGATGTCCAGTCCGACGACCAGGTCCTTGTATTCTTTTGCCATATTGCCCCTATTCGGTTGGGGACAGAGCTGAAGATCTGTCCCCACTCTCATTCATTTCCCTGGCCGCTTCGCAGGCGCTTCGGTCGCAGTCGTCACGCCGCGCAGGCGCACCGCATACCCGTCGCCATGCCGCAGGTCCGCCGACACCACCGCGTCGACCCGCCGGCTATAGCGCGACGTCACCTGGGTGAGCGTCTGCACGAACCGCCGCGTCCTCTCCACCACTTCCTGCTCGCTGCCCCGTCCCAGCTCGATCAGCGCGCCGCTGTCCAGCTCTGCGTTCCAGCTGCCGTGCGCCGACAACGCGAGCTGTTCGATCGACAGGTCGAGCGGTTCGAACAGCGGCTTCACGGCCCGGTACATCTGCAGCACCTGCAGCGACTGGCCCTCGGGTCCCTTCAGGCGCGGCAGGTTGTCCTGCTCGACGTCGCCTGAATTGGCCTCGAACACCTCGCCGAAGCTGTTGACCAGCTTGACGTCGCCTTCGCCGTCGCCGCCCCAGAACGCCACGGGCTGGTGCTCGCGCAGCACCACCCGCAGCCGGTTCGGGAATTCGCGCCGCACCACCGCTTCGCGCACCCAGGGCACGGACTCGAAGGCCTCGCGCGTCGCCGGCAGGCTGACCGTGAAGAAATTGCCCGCCAGCCGCGGCGCCACGTTGGCGCGCAGCGTCACGCTGTTGCTGTGCGTCACGTCGCCCTGCACCGTGATCGCGCCGATGGCGAAGGCCGGATTGCGCACCAGCCACCACAGCACCGCCGCCAGCAGCACGGCGCCGATCACCGCGAACAGCACCGAGGCAGTGAGGTTCATCAGCTTGACGTCGAACGGCTGCGGCAGCGTGGGGTTCATGGCGTGTCCTTGCCTCTTTCCTGGTCGAGCGCGGCCGATGCCAGCAGTTGCAGGCACAGGTCTTCATAGCTGACACCGGCGGCGCGGGCCGACATCGGCACCAGCGAATGGCCGGTCATGCCGGGCGAGGTGTTGATCTCCAGCAGGTAAGGCTGGCGGGTGGCGGCATCGATCATCACGTCGATACGGCCCCAGCCGCGGCAGCCCAGCACCTGGTAGGCCTTGAGCACGATCTCCTGGATCGCCTGCTCTTCGCCGGCCGGCAGTCCGCATGGCACCAGGTATTTGGTGTCGTCGGTGAAGTATTTGTTCTGGTAGTCGTAGTTGCCCTCGGGCGCGACGATCCGGATCACCGGGAGGGCGCGGGCGCTGTCGCCGCTGCCCATCACCGGGCAGGTCACCTCGTCGCCGGCGATGAACTGCTCGCACAGCACGTCGGCGTCCAGCAGCGACGACGCCTCCACCGCGGCTGCCATGTCGGAGTAGCCCTCGACCTTGGCCACGCCGATCGACGAGCCCTCGCGCGCCGGCTTGACGATCATCGGCAAGCCGAGGTCGTCCGGCACCGCGATGACCTGCTGGCGGGTGTAGTTGCCGCGCCGCAACAGCCGGTATTTCGGCGTCGGCAGGCCCTCGGCCAGCCAGACCCGCTTGGTCATCACCTTGTCGATCGAGATGGCCGAGGCCATCACGCCGGAACCGGTGTACGGAATGCCCAGCAGCTCCAGCGCGCCCTGCACCGTGCCGTCCTCGCCGAAGCGGCCGTGCAGCGCGATGAAGCAGCGCTCGAAGCCTTCGCGCTTGAGCTCCGACAGATCGCGCTCGGCCGGGTCGAACGCATGCGCATCCACTCCGCGCGACCGCAGCGCCTGCAGCACGCCGCCGCCCGACATCAGCGACACTTCGCGCTCGGCCGAGTGGCCGCCCATCAGGACGGCGACCTTGCCGAAATTCTGTTGCGGTTGCGGATTGCTCATGCGCCGCCTCCCATCTCGACCAGCTTCGCCGGCACGCTACCGATGGAGCCCGCGCCCATGCACATGACGATGTCGCCGTCGCGCACCGTGTCCAGCACGGCCTGCGGCATGGCGGCGATGTCGTCGACGAACACCGGCTCGACCTTGCCGGCGACGCGCACGGCGCGGGCCAGCGAACGGCCGTCGGCGGCGACGATCGGCGCCTCGCCGGCCGCATAGACCTCGGACAGCAGCACGACGTCGGCCAGGCTCAGCACCTTGGCGAAGTCCTCGAAGCAGTCGCGGGTGCGGGTGTAGCGGTGCGGCTGGAACGCCAGCACCAGGCGCCGGCCCGGGAAAGCGCCGCGAGCGGCGGCCAGCGTCGCCGCCACTTCCACAGGATGGTGGCCGTAGTCCTCGATCAACTTGAAGCTGCCGCCGCCGTGCACGGTCGGCACGGCGATCTCGCCGTAGCTCTGGAACCGGCGGCCGACGCCGCGGAATTCGGCCAGCGCCTTGAGCACCGCGTCGTCGGCGACGTTCAGCTCCACCGCCACCGCGATCGCTGACAACGCATTGAGCACGTTGTGGTGGCCCGCCAGGTTGAGCACCACATTCAGGTCCGGCAGCGTCACGCCGTTGCGGCGCTGCACGGTAAAGTGCATCTGCGCACCGACCGCGCGGATGTCGACGGCGCGAACCTGCGCCTCGGGACTGACGCCATAGCTCGTGACCGGGCACTGCACCAGCGGCACGATCTCGCGCACGGCGGCGTCGTCGATGCACAGGATGGCGGTGCCGTAGAACGGCATGCGGTGCAGGAACTCGACGAAGGCGGACTTCAGCTTGCCGAAGTCGTGGCCG
>JACMQP010000125.1 GCA_014376915.1 Ramlibacter sp. | reverse complement strand
TTCCCGCCAAAGCCTCCCGCGCCCCTGTTGCGGGCAGCGCCGTGGCCAAAAGCCAGCAAAAAGGCCAGCAGACCAAGGCGGCGATTGTCGATGCGGCGCTCGGGCTGGCCACGCAGATCGGGCTCGAAGGCCTGTCGATCGGCGCTTTGGCCGAAGCAACCCAGATGAGCAAGTCGGGCGTGTTCGCCCATTTCGGCTCGCGCGAGGAACTGCAGATCTCGGTGATCCGCGAATACCACGCCCGGTTCGAGCACGAAGTGTTCCGCCCGGCGCTGGACTTGCCCCGCGGCCTGCCGCGCCTGCGCGCCCTGTTCGCCAACTGGATGCAGCGCACCTCCGTGGAAATCGACTCGGGCTGCCTTTACATCAGCGGCGCCGTGGAGTTCGACGACCGCGAGGGCCCGGTGCGCGACGCGCTGGTGAGCTCGGTCATGGCCTGGCATGCGGCGTTGCGGCGCGCGATCCAGACCGCCCGCGAGCTCGGTCACCTGCGAGAGGACGTCAACGACGACCAGATGCTGTTCGAAATCCACGGCCTGATCCTCGCGCTGCACTACGAGGCGCGCTTCCTGCGGCACCCAGGTTCGATCGCCCGCGCCAACGCGGGCTTCGACCGCATCCTCGCCCAACACGGCACCGGGCAGGTCGAACGGCCCATGGCTCCCCGATTTATCAAACCCCAGTTCAAGGAGTGATCCCATGCCCATCTACAACCCGCCCCTGCGCGACATGCAGTTCGTCATGCACGAAGTGCTCAAGGTCGCCGACGAATTCCAGGCCATGCCCAAGCACGCCGACGTGGACGTCGACACCATCAACGCTGTCCTCGAGGAAGGCGGCAAGTTCGCCAGCGAGGTCACCTTCCCGCTGAACATCAGCGGCGACGTGGAAGGCTGCACGCTGAACCGCGAGACGCACGAGGTCACCACGCCCAAGGGCTTCAAGGAAGCGTACGCCAAGTACGTCGAGGGCGGCTGGCCGGCGCTGTCGGCGGACCCGGCGTACGGCGGCCAGGGCCTGCCGATCGTGGTCAACCAGTGCTTCTACGAGATGCTGAACTCGGCCAACCAGGCCTGGACCATGTACCCCGGCCTCACGCACGGCGCCTATGAGGCGCTGCACGCCCATGGCACCGCGGAGCAAAAGCAGACCTACCTGCCCAAGATGACAAGCGGCGAGTGGACCGGCACCATGTGCCTGACCGAGGCGCACTGCGGCACCGACCTCGGGTTGCTGCGCACCAGGGCCGAGCCGCAGCCCGACGGCACCTACAAGCTGACCGGCAACAAGATCTTCATCAGCGCCGGCGAGCACGACATGACGTCCAACATCGTCCATCTGGTGCTGGCCCGGCTGCCGGACGCGCCCCAGGGCAGCAAGGGGATCAGCCTGTTCATCGTGCCCAAGTACAACGTCAACAAGGACGGCTCGCTGGGCACGCGCAACGGCATCTATTGCGGCGGCCTCGAGCACAAGATGGGCATCCACGGCAACGCCACGGCGCAGATCGTCCTTGAAGCGGCGGTCGGCACCATGGTCGGCGAACCGAACAAGGGCCTGCAGGCGATGTTCGTGATGATGAACGCCGCCCGCATCGGCGTCGGCATGCAGTCGCTGGGCCTGACGGAAGTCGCGTACCAGAACGCGCTGGCCTACGCCAAGGACCGGATTCAGATGCGCTCGCTGTCCGGCGTCAAGGCCAAAGACAAGGCGGCCGATCCGATCATCGTCCACCCGGATGTGCGCAAGATGCTGCTCACGGCCAAGGCCTACGCCGAGGGCGGCCGGGCGCTGAGCCTGTACTGCGCACTGCTGATCGACCGTGAGCTGCAGCACCCGGACATGAAGGTCCGCGACGACGCGGCGGAACTGGTGGCGCTGCTGACGCCGATCGTCAAGGCGTTCATCACCGACAACGGCCACATCGCCACCAACGCCTGCATGCAGGTGTTCGGCGGCCACGGCTACATCGCGGAATGGGGCATGGAGCAATTCGTGCGCGACAACCGCATCAACATGATCTACGAAGGCACCAACACCATCCAGTCGCTGGACCTGCTGGGGCGCAAGGTGCTGGGCAACAACGGCGCGACGCTCAGGAAGTTCGGCAAGCTGGTCGCGCAGCTGGTGGAGGAAGAGGGCGTCAACGAGAAGATGGCCGAGTTCATCAACCCGGTCGCCTACCTCGGCGAGGAGATGACCAAGTTCACCACCGAGCTGGGCTTCAAGGGCTTCCAGAACGCCGACGAAGTGGGCGCCGCCGCCGTGGATTACCTGCGCGTCGCCGGCCACCTGGTGTTCGGCTACTTCTGGGCCCGCATGGCGCAAGTGGCGCTGCGAGAAATCGCCGCCGGCAACACCGATCCGTTCTACCAGGCCAAGCTGCAGACCGCGCGCTTCTACTTCGCCAAGCTGTTCCCCGAAACCGCCATGCTGATGCGCACCGCCCGCGGCGGCGCCAAGGTGCTGATGGACACCGAAGAGGCCCTGGCGTGACGACGGCTGTCATCCCGGCCTTGCGCCGGGATCCAGGGCGCCATGGATCGCGGATCAGGACCGCAATGACAGCGATTGCGTCGCTGCTGTTCGGTGCGACTGCCTTTGCCCAGTCGACCCCGGTGGGAGTGTGGCGCAACATCGACGACAAGACTGGCGAGGCCAAGGCGGAGATCCGCATCAGCGAGACCGCCAGCGCCCTCAACGGTCGCATCGAGAAGCTGCTGCGCAAGGATGCGAAGCCCGACGAGAAATGCGACGAATGCCGCGATGAGCGCAAAGGCCAGCCCGTGGTCGGCCTCGAGATCATCCGCGGCGCGAAGAAGGTCGAAGGAAAAGACGTCTGGGAAGACGGCAAGATCCTCGACCCCGAGAACGGCCGCGAATACCGGCTGCGCATGACGCCGCTCGAAGGTGGCAGCAAACTGGCCGTGCGCGGCTCGTTCGGGCCCTTCGGCCGCACCCAGACCTGGGTCCGCGTGCAGTAAAGCTTTCAGGAAAAAAACATGTCCCGTTTTCAAGTGAAGAAGGTCGCCGTGCTCGGCGCCGGCGTGATGGGTGCGCAGATCGCCGCCCATCTGGTGAACGTCAGGGTGCCGGTGGTGCTGTTCGATCTGCCCGCGAAAGAAGGGCCGAAGAACGGCATCGTGAGCAAGGCGATCGAGGGCCTGAAGAAGCTCAAGCCGTCGCCCCTCGGTTTGGCAGACGACGCCGCTCTGATCAGCCAGGCGAATTACGAAGAGCATCTGGAGCAGCTCAAGGACTGCGACCTGATCATCGAGGCGATCGCCGAGCGGATGGACTGGAAGCTGGACCTGTACCGGAAAATCGCCCCGTTCGTCGCGCCGCACACCATCCTGGCCTCCAACACGTCTGGCCTGTCGATCACGCAGCTGAGCGAAGCCCTGCCCGAGGAAATGAAGTCGCGTTTCTGCGGCATCCATTTCTTCAACCCACCGCGTTACATGTCGCTGGTGGAGCTGATCGCGACGCCGGGCACCGCGCCGCAGATCCTGGACGACCTGGAAACCTTCGTCACCAGCGGGCTGGGCAAGGGCGTGGTGCGGGCCAAGGACACGCCCAACTTCATCGCCAACCGCATCGGCATCGCCGGCATGCTCGGGACGATGAAGGAGGTCGAGAAGTTCGGCCTCACGTACGACGTGGTGGACGACCTCACCGGCAAGAAGATGGGCCGCGCCAGCTCGGGCACCTTCCGCACCGCCGACGTCGTCGGGCTCGACACCCTGGGCCATGTGGTCAAGACGCTGCAGGACACGCTGGACGAGAAGAGCGATCCGTTCTATGCCAGCTTCGGTACGCCGGCGGTGCTCAAGGAGTTGCTGGAGAAGGGCAGCCTCGGCCAGAAGACCAGGGCCGGCTTCTACAAAAAGGTCGGCCGCGACGTGCTGCGGTACGAACTGGAGAGCGGCGAGTACGTTCCCGGCGGCCAGAAGGGCGACGAGGTGTACGCCCGCATGCTGAAAAAGCCGGCGGCCGAACGGCTGAAGCTGCTGCGCAATGCCGAAGGCGCCCAGGGACAGTTCCTGTGGGCGATCCTGCGCAACAGCTTCCACTACGCCGCGGTGCACCTCGCGTCCATCGCCGACACGGCACGCGATGTCGACTTCGCCATGCGCTGGGGTTTCGGCATGAAGCAAGGCCCCTTCGAGCTCTGGCAGGAAGCGGGCTGGCTGCAGGTGGCCGAGTGGATCCAGGAAGACATCAAGGCCGGCAAGACGCTGTCGAACGCGCCGCTGCCGGGCTGGGTCTTCAGCGGCCCGGTGGCGGAAGCCGGTGGCGTCCACACGCCGCAGGGCTCATGGAACCCGACCACGAAAAAGTTCGAGCCGCGCCGCACGCTGCCGGTGTCGGCGCGCCAGCTGTTTCCCGAGTCGGTGCTGGGCAGCCAGGCGCAGCGCTTCGAGACGGCGGGCAAGACGCTGCACGAGGACGCCGGCATTCGCCTCTGGACGGTGGATGCGAACCAGGAAGGCCCCGGCGGCGGCCAGGTGCTGATCGCCAGCATCAAGACCAAGATGCACGCGATCAGCCCGGCAGTCTGCGAAGGGCTGCAGCAGGCGGTGGAACTGGCCGAGAAGGACTACCAGGGCCTGGTGATCTGGTCGGGCGACGAGCCCTTCAGCGTCGGCGCCGATCTGCAATCGATGCTGCCGGCGTTCATGGCCGTCGGCGTGAGCGCGATCGACGACGCCGAGGGCTTCATGCAGCAGACCATGCTGCGCCTGCGGTATTGCGCCGTGCCGGTGATCTCCGCGATCCGGGGCATGGCGCTGGGCGGCGGCTGCGAGACGGCGATCTACTCGTCGCGGCGGGTGGTCGCGATGGAAAGCTACATCGGACTGGTCGAAGTGGGCGTAGGCCTGGTGCCGGGCGCCGGTGGCCTCACTTACATCGCGCGCCGCGCCGCCGAGACCCAGGCGCTGACCACGCACAAGGACCTGCTGCCTTTCCTCATCGAGGGCTTCACCGCCGCGGCAATGGCCAAGGTCGGCACCAGCGCGCTGGAGTCGCGCAGGCTCGGGTACTTGCTGGAGAGCGACATCGTCGTTCCCAACAAGGACGAACTGCTGTTCGTGGCGATCAACGAGGCCAGGGCGATGGCGACGGCCGGTTACCGGCCACCGCTCAGGCGGCTGTTCCCGGTTGCCGGGCGCAGCGGCAAGGCCACCATCCAGGGACAGCTGGTGAACATGCGCGACGGCGGCTTCATCAGCCGGCATGACTTCCATATCGCCTCGCTGATCGCCGGTGTCGTCACCGGTGGCGACGTCGATGCCGGCACGCTGGTGAGCGAGGAGTACCTGATGGCACTTGAGCGCAAGGCGTTTTGCTCGCTGATCACCAACCCCAAGACCCAGGAACGGATTCTCGGCATGCTGAGCACCGGTAAGCCGCTGCGAAATTAACCGATTGAGGACTTTCATGAAACAGATTCAAGACGCCTACATCGTCGCCGCTACCCGGACTCCCATCGGCCGCTCGCACCGCGGGTACTTCCGCAACACCCGGCCCGACGACCTGCTGGCGACGACGCTGCGGGCGGCGCTGGCGCAGGTGCCTGGGCTGGACCCGGTCGCCATCGAGGACATCATCTGCGGCTGCGCGATCCCAGAGGCCCAGCAGGGCCTGAACGTCGCCCGCATCGGCGCCGTGCTGGCCGGCCTGCCCAAGAGCGTGGGCGGCATCACCGTCAACCGTTTCTGCGCGTCCGGGTTGTCGGCGGTGCAGATGGCGGCCGACCGCATCCGCGTCGGCGAGGCGGAGGTGATGATCGCGGCCGGTACCGAGAACATGAGCATGGTGCCGATGATGGGCAACTCGCCTTCGCTCTCGCCCACTATCTTCTCCAACCCCGACGACATCGAGAGCTACGGCATCGCGTACGGCATGGGCCTCACCGCGGAGAAAGTGGCGCAGCAGTGGAAAGTCTCGCGCGAAGCCCAGGACGAATTTGCCTACCAGTCGCACATGAAGGCGATCGCGGCGATGAAGGCCGGTGAATTCACCGGCGAGATCACGCCGGTGGAGGTGCACGATCGCTCGGTCGACCTGGAGTCGGCGGAAGTGAGCGTGAAGACCCGCACGGTGAGCCTCGAC
>JACMQP010000621.1 GCA_014376915.1 Ramlibacter sp. | reverse complement strand
GGCGCCGAAACCGTACAGCGCTGCCGTGTCGAACAGCGTGACGCCCGCGTCCAGCGCGGCCAGCAGCACGCGCTCGCCCTGCTCAGCCGACGGCGGCGTGCCGTAGGCGTGGCTCAGGTTCATGCAGCCCAGGCCGATGGCGCTGGTCTGGAACGGCCCGAATTGTCTGACTTTCATCTTTTCTGCCTTCTTGTGACGTCGCCCGGCCATTGCACCTGCGAATAAAAAATTTCTTGCCTCGGTTGGACAAGCCGATTGACAGGAAACATCCCGTCGCTAAGCAGTTCTTCCCGGGAAACACCGATCACGATGAATATCAGGAACTCCGGGCCGTCCTTGGAAATAAACGCTCCGGAGAAGATGTCGAAGAACGTATCGGAAGTCGAAACACCGGCGACGCTGCGCCAGTACACCAGCGCGGGATTGACACGCTGGAGCAACTGCTCCCGGCTGGCCAATCCCCTTTCTTTGGCAATGTCGGTCTTCATAATGTGGATCACATTGGCACTGGCGGCCTGGGCCAGGCACTCCCGGCGCTGCCCCCGTTGGCGTTCCCCGAACACTCCGTTCACCGTACAGGCAACCGTGCTCAGGACATATCGCTGCGCGACCAGTGACTGCGAGGAGAACATTTCCACAATACGCCCGGGATCAGCGATGCCCGTGTTTTGATCACCATCCTCCGCTCGAAGCGGGGTATCTTCCGGTGCAAACGTTTCCAGAAGAGGTCCTCCAGCGCGCTGGAAAGATCGTCTTTCACGCTGCCGCAGACGCAGCCATTCTCAAGAACGCGCGTGCTGTCGGCAGCGCCCCACGCCAGGTGCCTCGATATCGATCATGCCACCGGCGCCCACCTTGTTTTCGACAACTACGGGCACATTCCAGCGCTGCGAAATCTTCGGGCCCGGCAGGCGCGCCAATTGATCCCCGGTCGTCCCGGGAGTCGACGGGATGATGAACTGGATGCTTCGCGAGGGATAGTCCTGCGCATCGAAGGGCGCGGGCGCCATGACGGCGGCGACCATCAGCACGGACGCGGCGATGACATTTTTGAATGCGATTTTTGATCTCCAGTTTTACGGCGCTGCCAAGTCGCGGATACGAGAAGACATCCGGCAAAAGTCCAGGCTCACTCAGGCTTGACCTTGATTTCCTTCATGATTCGCGCCCACAAGGAGTCTTCAGCCTTCGTCAGCGCGAGCAGCTCCGCGGACGTGCTCGTTTTGATGATCAACCCCTGCCGGGTCAGATTCTCTTTGACTGCCGGATCATTCAGCGCCGCGATGATCGCGGTACGGTATTGCTCCGCGGCTTCCGAAGGCATCTTGGGTGTGCCCCAAACGGAATACCACGGGTCTCCATGGTAATTTTTGGCGCCCTGCTCCTGCAGCGAGGGAACATCCGGGAAACCCGGATGACGCTCGCGCAGCGACCCACCGATGATTTTCAGGCGACCGGCGTCGCGCAGGGGCACCGCCACCTGGATGGGCATGAACATGGTGGGAATCTGACCGCCCAGTAAGTCGTTTACGGCCGGTGCCGACCCCTTGTAAGCAACGTGTTCAAGTTGCACCCCGACCGCCTGTTTGAGCATCTCCATGTACAAATGGTGGTGCGTTCCGTTGCCCGGCGATGCGTAGAACGAAGCGGGACTGGATTTTGTCCAGGCTATGAATTCCTGCAGGTTCCTGGCCTCCACATCCTTGTTCACGACCAGGACGAAGGATGTCGATGCCACCTGGGTGATTGGCGTGAAGCTGTTGATCACGTCGAAGTCGACTGTCTTGTAGAAATAGGGCAGGGTCACCGTGGTCGCCTGCACCACGAGCAGCGTCCCCGGGTCGGACGATCTGGCCACCACGCCCATGCCGATCATCCCGGATGCCCCGGCCTTGTTCTCGACGACGTAATCCGTCCCCAGCCTGGCCTGCATGGCCGGCCCGATGGCTCGCGCAATCAGGTCCGGGGTCGTCCCAGGCGTCAGCGGTACGACCATGCGCAGAAGCTTTTTCTGGGCCTTGGCGGCGGTCATCCAGACGAGCCCTGCGGCGGCAGTGGAGCCAAGCACGGTCCTGCGTAAAAAGGTCATTTTTGGTCCCCCTTTTGTTGGGATACAGCGTCAGGCCGCTTTTTCAGCTTCCAGCTTTTTCAGCATCTTGCTGCGAACCAGGTTCCAGAATCGGCCGTACTCCTGCCAGACGACATTGGCAGCGACCTCCTTGTCGTCCATAAAGGTGATCGCGTCCCCGGTGCCGGCCAGCATCTGCGCCTGGAACTGCATTCGTGCGTTCTGCTCCAGGTAGACGCTGCGACCCACGGCGACAGCCAGGCTTTCACCGACGACGACAGCGCCGTGCCCGCGCATCAGGGCGGCGGGGTGGCGTCCCAGCTTTCTGGCCAGTGAAGCGCCAAGGTAGGTGTCGCGCACCAGCATGTCGGTGCCCTCCTTCGCTTCGCGGATTTCCCAGTTGGGAACGCCCAGGCCGATGAAGGCCGACATGTGGAAAATCGGCCGCAGCGGCGTATCGGTGCAGCAAAACGGAATCACCGAAGGCGAATGGTTGTGCACCACTGCCATGACCTCGGGGCGCGCCCTGTACACCTCTCCATGGATGAAGCGCTCGTTGACGGCGCTGCGGCCCCGGGCGTCGACCGGCTCGCTGTTCATGTCGAACTCCATCAGGTCGGCTTCGGTCACCAGCTCGGGCGCCACCGAGCGCGCCATCCAGAAGTGCTCGGGATTGTCAGGCGAGCGAAAGCTGATGTGCCCATAGGCGTCGATGATGCCGTGCTCGGCAAGGATGCGGTAGGCGATCACCAGATCTTGAAAGAGATTCATGCGGCTTTCCTGTCTATTGGTGGGGTCAGTTGGCGACGATCTTGCCCCGGGCGACCACCCGCGACCACAGCTGGAGTTCGCTGCGCACCACGGCGTCGAGTTTTTCGGGCTTGCCGCCCGCCTGGTCGACGCCTTGCCTGGCCATCGCCTCCTTCACGTCGGGCAGCGTCAGGAGATGATTGATCTCGGCGTTCATCCTGCCCAAAACGGCGGGCGACGTACCCGCGGGCGCCATCACGCCGTACCAGGTTTCTACCAGTATGTTGGGATAGCCTGCCTCCCGCAGCGTCGGTACCCGCGGAAAGGTCGGGGCGCGTTCGGGGCTCATGACGGCGAGCATCCGCACTTTTCCGCCCTGGGCGAACGCGGTCGCGCTTTGCAGCGACACCACGCTGGCCTGCACATGCCCGGCCACGACGTCGTTGAGCGCACCGGCCGTGCCTTTGTAGGGCACGTGAACCAGTTGGGCTCCTGTTTCCTGCTTGAACAATTCCATGGCCAGGTGCTGCACCCCGCCTGTTCCCGGAGATGCGTAATTCAGGACACCCGGCTGTTTCCTCACCTGTTCGACGAACTCCCGCACGTTCTGGGCGGGAAACTGGTTATTGACGACCAGGGTCATGACGCTTGTGCCCAGCAGCGACACGGGAGCAAAGCTTTTGATCGGGTCATAGGGCAGCTTGGGTTGAAGGGCTGCCACCGTACCGAAGGACGTTGCGGCAAACAGGAAGGTGTAGCCGTCGGACGCGGCCTTGGCGACCGCATCGGTGCCGATCACGCCGCTGGCCCCGGCCTTGTTGTCCACCACCACCGGCACGCCCCACCGCTGCGCTATCTTGGTGCCGAGCAGGCGCGCCAGCACGTCGGCGGTGGTGCCCGGCGTGTAGGGAACGATGAACTGGATCGGACGCGAAGGGTAATCCTGGGCGCTGGACAGTGAAGGCCACACGAGGGCGGATGCCACTGCGATGGCTGCAAACATGTTCATGATCGAGACTCCATTTTGGGTTTAGAAATTCGTAGCTCACCTGAGCTTGAAAATCGTCTCCGCGTTGGTCTGGAAGAAGCGCTTCTTGTCCTGCACGCTCATGGCCATGCCATCGAGCGACGTGACCTCATCGACCGCGTACTGGTACGGGTAATCCATGGCGTACATCACGCGCGCGGGGTCGAGCGTCTGCTGCGTAAACTTGATGGCCGGCTCCCAAGCGACGCCGCTGTTGGTGATGTAAAAGTTTTCGCGCAGGTAGTCGCTCGGCTTTTTCTTCAACGCCCGCACCATCGGGTAGCGGTCGGACTTGACCGTCGCCTGATGCATGTAGTCGAGGCGGTAAGCCCAGAACGGCAACGCCTCGCCCATGTGGCCGATGATCACCTGCAGTTTGGGAAACCGGTCGAACACGCCAGCGGTGATGATGCGCAGCGCATGCAGGCCGGTTTCCACGCCGAAGCCGTAGAGGGCGCCGTCCAGCCCGCAGTCGAGGAAGGGCTGGATCATGTTGCGTGGCGGCGTGTTGGGGTGCAGGTAGATCGGCGTGTCGTTGGCCTGCGCTGCCTCGAAAATGTCCCAGAACTTTGGATCGGACAGGTATTCGCCATGGGTGTGCGAGTTGACGATCACGCCGGTCAGGCCCAGTTTCTGGATGCCGCGCTCGATTTCTTTGGCCGCTTCCTTCGGGTTTTGCGGCGCGATGGCGACCATGCCGGAAAACCGCGTCGGGTGGCGGCGCACCGCTTCGGCCAACTCGTCGTTGGCCACTTTGGCAAACGACACGGCCGTGGCCTCATCCATGATCTGCACGCCGGGCGAGGTCAGCGCGATGATCTGGCGGTCGATCCCGGCTTCGTCCATGTGATGGAGGCGAATCTGGTCCAGGTCGCCCAGGCAGCGGATGATGTGCCGCGCGCGCTCGCTCTGGCTAGTCAGGTAGAAGCCGAGCAGGCTGACGAAACCCGGGTCGGGATCGGGACCGGCCAGGATCTTGCGGTAGATGTCGAACATCCCCTTGGGCGCGAACGCCTCCTCGGTGGCGATGCGCAGGTAGTCGGGGTTCTTTGGAATCACGTGGGTCTCCTTTGATGTCCGGTGGCGATGGCCGCGACGAGAGCGCAATCGTCTGGCGGCTGCTGCCCGCGCCAGACGATGTGCATGTCCGGACGCAGCAAGATGAGGTCGAAGCCGTAAATGTCTCGCGCGATCTGGTCGGGCACGTCCATTACCGCGACCGGTGCGCCAAAGGCGCGCAGGGCCTGCTCCAGGCCCGCCGTCTCGGCGCACGTTTGCCCAAGCTTGAGCAGCGTGTAGCCGTCGGCGGGGATGTGGTCCTGCATCGCCGTCCCGTCGTCGAGCCAGACATGCGGCAGGCGCGCACCGGGCCAGGTGGTGGGAACGTACTCGCGGAACAGGTGCTCCGGCCCGCCCGGAATGTCCATGATGATGGGCGAGTCGACATACCGGTAGCCCATTTCCGCGCCGATCATTTCGTTCGTCTTGCGCTGCTCGACGTCGGCGACGCTGGCGAGAATCTCGCGGTTTTGCCGGCCCTCGGGCGTGTTCTCGGCGATGTTGGGACGGTACATGGAACGCCATTTGCGGCGCCCGATCGAGGCATAGCGCGAGGCACCGACATTGCGGTCGCCCACTTGGCGCCGCTCATGTTCATAGGCCCCCAAAAGGTTGTCGCCACCCCAGCCCCGCAGGGTTGCGGCCAGCTTCCAGGACAGGTCGAAGGCATCGCCCACGCCGGTGTTCATGCCCAGGCCGCCAGTGGGGATGACGAGGTGGGCCGCATCGCCGGCGAGAAACACGCGCCTGTCGCGGTAGCGGTCGGCCAGCAGCAGGTTCTGCCGCCAAGGAAAACACGACAGCATCTCGTACTCGACGGGGAAGCCGACGACTTTTTCGAACTGGGCCTTCATCTCCTCGTCGGACCCCACCACCGCGTGCAGGGTCCAGTGCACGGTCGAGTCCTGCATGATCAGGAAGCTGGCCTTGTTGTCTGCCACATGGTAGTGGCGGCCACGGCCCGGGCCATTGCCCAGTGGAAGTCGATCGAACAGTTCATCGCAGCGAAACAGCGCCTGGCGGAATTCCATCATCGCGCCCTCGCCGCGCAGCTTGATCCCCAACTGCTTGCGAACCGGGCTGGTACCCCCGTCGCAGCCGACGAGGTAGTCGACGCGCAGGGTTTCGGTCTTCCCGCCGCTTTTCACCGTGGCGGCAACGCCCTCTTCGTCCTGCACCAGGGATACGAATTCGGTGCCGAAACGCACGCTCACCGTCGGCAGGCTCTCGGCGACCGACTTGAGCAGTGGTTCGAGCGTGTATTGCGAGATCAACTGATACGGCTCGAGCGCACCGCTGCCGTCGTTGGTGGCGCGGCACTCGGCCCGAGCCTCGTCGACCGAGGGATAGCGCAGGCGCAGCAAAGGGGGCCCTTTCAAGCTGAGGACCACATAAACGTCCATCGGGCAATCGCCACGCAGGCCGGCCTTGCGGATCGGGTCCGCCAGGCCGATGCGCCGGTACATCTCCATGCTGCGCGCGTTGGCACGCTCCATTTTGGGCAGGAACTGCGGCGCCTCCTTCTGTTCGATCAGCGTGCAGCGGATGCCGCGCTTGCCCAGATCGATCGCCAGCGTCAGGCCCACGGGCCCGGCGCCCACGATCAGTACTTCGGTCTTTTCCATCAAACTTTTTCTCCTTCGGCCGACTCTGGCCTCATACCTTGAACTGCTGCTCCAGATCGTGCATCACCTGGTAGCAGGGAAGCACCTGCGCCACGCTGGAATTGGGCTCGCGCCCTTCGCGGATGGCGGCGAAGAATTCGCGGTCCTGCAGTTCGATGCCGTTCATGGACACCGCCACCCGGCTGACGTCGATCTTCTCTTCCTTGCCGGTGAACAGGTCGTCATAGCTGGCGACGTAGGTTGCGGTATCGCCGATGTAGCGGAAGAAGGTGCCCAGGGGACCGTCGTTGTTGAAGGACAGCGACAGCGTGCAGATGGCGCCGCTGGCGGCCTGCAGCTGGATGCTCATGTCCATGGCGATGCCGAGCGCCGGATGGATCGGGCCTTGGATGGCGTTGGCCTTGACGACAGGGCTGCCGCACTGGTAGGCGAACAGGTCGATCGTGTGGGCGGCGTGGTGCCACAGCAGGTGGTCGGTCCAGCTGCGGGCCTGGCCCATGGCGTTGATGTTGGTGCGACGAAAGAAATAGGTCTGGACGTTCAACTGCTGGATGTGGAACTCGCCGGCCTGGATCTTCCGGTGCACGTACTGATGGCTGGGGTTGAAGCGGCGGGTGTGGCCACACATGGCCACCAGACCAGTCTGCTGTTGCACGCGCACGATTTCCTGGGCATCCCGCAGGCTGTCGGCCATGGGGATCTCGACCTGGACGTGCTTGCCGGCCTTGAGGCACTGGAGCGCCTGCGCTGCGTGCATCTGCGTGGGCGTACACAGGATGACGGCGTCGACTTCCTGCATCGCCAAGCTGTCGGCCAAGTCGGTTGCGACGTGCCCGATGCCGTACTTGTTGGCCACTTCTTGGGTTTGGTCGAGACGGCGCCCGACCAGCGAGACGACTTCAACGCCGTCGATGTTCCGGATGCCGTCCAGGTGCTTGGTGCCGAAAGCGCCCGCGCCCGCAAGAGCGACTTTGATGGTTTTTCTCATTTAACTGTTCTCCAGAATCAAGTGGCCCACCGCCGTGTTCGATGCGGGCACATGGTAAAAGCGATGCGCGACCCTGGGTGGGGGGCCCCCGGTCAAGCTGCCATTCGCACTGCGCGAAAGATCGGACATCGCGCCGCGCGCGATGAGCCACATCACCAGCTCGATCCCCTCGCTGCCGGCCTCGCGCACATAGTCGATATGCGACACCGCGGCCTGGCCCTCGGGGTCGGCGATCAACCGATCCAGGAAGGCATTGTCGAACTCGCGGTTAATCAGGCCGGCGCGCGGACCTTGCAACTGGTGGCTCATGCCGCCGGTGCCCCAGATCTGCACGTTCAGTTCTTCGTCGTAGCTCTCCACGGCCTTGCGGATCGCCTTACCGAGGTTCAGGCAGCGCTGGCCGGAGGGCACCGGATACTGCACCACGTTGACGGCGAACGGAATCACCGGACACGGCCAGCGAAAGTCGGATGCCGGCGGCTGGCCGCACATCAGCGACAGTGGCACTGTCAGGCCGTGGTCGACGTCCATCTTGTTGACGATGGTGAGGTCGAAGTCTTGCTGGATCACCGAATGGGCGATGTGCGAGGCCAGTTCGGGATGACCGATCACCTTGGGTACCGGGCGCGGGCCCCAGCCCTCGTCGGCCACGGCGAATTCGGCGGCGGTGCCGATGGCGAAGGTGGGGATCATGTCCAGGCTGAAGGCGGTCGCGTGGTCGTTGAAGACCAGGAAGATCACATCGGGCGAATTCTCTCTGAGCCATCGCTTGGAGAACTCGTAACCCTTGAACACCGGTTGCCAATACGGCTCGGCGGTCTTGCCCTGATCCAACGCTGCGCCGATGGCCGGCACGTGCGAGGTGTAAACGCTGGCGGTGATTTTTGCCATGTCAGGCCTTGCCTTTCTGGCCTGCGCGGCCCTGCGGCTGGCGATGCGCCTGGGCATCGCCTTCTTCGCCGACGAGGCGGTTGCCCTGCGCCGAGCGGCCTCCGCCGATCATCATGTTGCGGTACTCCTCCTCGGTCATCCCGGTCATGCTGCCAGCCATCTGCTGGAAACTCTTGCCGTCGGTGGCACCGATCTTGGCCAGGAAATAAATGTTGCCCCCGAGCTGGATGCAGCGGTTCAGGTCGCGCGCGAGCACTGCCTGCTTCTGCTCTTCGGACATCGGCCATTCGTCCAGGTAGGCCCGCTCGCCCGCCTTGAAGCGTTCGCGGTTCTGCGCTTTCATCAGCGACATGCAGAACTGGTTGAGGTGGTAGCCCTTGCGCGACTGCTCCGCGTCGAAGATGGTCGTCCCGGGCACGTCGAGGTAAGGCTTGTCAAGGGGCACTGCTACTCTCCCTGCGCCCAGTACAGGCGCGTCGGATTGTCCACCAGCAGCTTGCGCTGCAGTTCGGGCGTGACGGCGATGTGCGGGATGAAATCGACCAGCAAGCCGTCGTCGGGCATGTGGTCCTTCAGGTTCGGGTGCGGCCAGTCGGTACCCCAGAGCACGCGGTCCGGGAAAGTCTCGGTCAGGCGTCTGGCGAAGGGAACCACGTCCCGGTAGGCGCTGCGCTCGCCGTCGAGCGCAGGCGGGCCCGAAACGCTCAGCCGCTCGGGACAGCTCACCTTGCTCCAGATGTTGCCATGCTCGCGCATCATCTTCAGGAACAGACCGAACTCAGGGCCGTCCACTGATTTGCGCACGTCGGGCCGGCCCATATGGTCCACCACCACCGTGGTCGGCAATGCGGTGAAGAAGTCATACAGCTCGGGCAGGTCCTGGGCTTCGAAGTACACCACCACATGCCACCCCAGAGGGGCGATGCGTTGGGCGATTTCAAGCAGTACTTCGCGCGGCGTGAAGTCGGCCAGGCGCTTGACGAAGTTAAAGCGCGTCCCGCGCACGCCGGCGGCATGCAGCGCCTGGAGTTCGGCGTCGGTCACGTCGCGGCTGACCGTGGCCACGCCGCGGGACTTGTCGCCGGCATGTGCAAGCGCATCGACCAGGGCGCGGTTGTCCGAACCGTGGCAGGTCGCCTGCACGATCACGTTCCTGGCAAATCCGAGGTGGTCGCGCAGGGTGAACAGCTGTTCCCTGGACGCGTCGCCGGGCGTGTACTTGCGCTCAGGCGCATAGGGGAACCGGTCGCCCGGGCCGAACACGTGACAGTGCGCGTCCACGCTGCCGGGCGGCAGCTGGAAGCGCGGCTTGCTGGGGCCGGCATACCAGTCGAGCCAGCCGGGAGTTTTTTCGAATGTCATAGGCGCCATGCGGGACAGATCAGGTTAGTCGACGTATTTCAAACCGGCTTGCTCCAGCGGCCCGCGCATGCTGTACATGTCCAGCCCCAGCAGGCCCGAAGCCAGCTTGGTCCGCTTCTCGCCTTCGTTGGCTTCGCGGGCGGTCGCGGCTTCGAGTGTCTTTTGCGCCATGGCGGCCGGCACGACGACCACGCCGTCGTCGTCCGCCACGACGATGTCGCCCGGATGGACCAACGCGCCGGCGCAGACCACCGGGATGTTCACCGAGCCGAGCGTGGACTTCACGGTGCCCTTGGAACTGATGGCGCGGCTCCAGACCGGGAAGCCCATCTCCTGCAATGTCTTCACGTCGCGGCAGCCGCCGTCGATCACCAGGCCACGGGCGCCACGGGCCATGAAGCTGGTGGCCAGCAGGTCGCCGAAGAAACCATCGGTGTTGTCGGTGGTGCAGGCAGCCACCACGATGTCGCCCGGCTGGATCTGCTCCGCGGCCACGTGCATCATCCAGTTGTCGCCCGGCTGCAGCAGCACGGTGACGGCGGTGCCGGAAATCTGCGCACCCGGATAGATCGGCCGCATGTAGGTTTTCATCAGGCCGACCCGGCCCATCGCCTCGTGCACGGTGGCCGAGCCCAGCTTCGCCAGGCCGTCGGCGGCGGCCTTGTCGGC
>JACMQP010000620.1 GCA_014376915.1 Ramlibacter sp. | reverse complement strand
TGGGTGATCCATTCTTCGCGGCCGATCACCTTGCAGATCGCCGGCCATACCGGTGCCTGCGTGATGAAATAGATGTAGGCGTTCGGATCGGTTTCCCAGCCCTTGCACTTGAGGATCGAACCGGGCTGGCCGCCACCGGAAGCATTGCCCGCGCGTGGCACGGTTTCGCCGAACGGCGTGTCCGGGTATTGCGGATATTCCTTCATCGTGCCGGTGCGGTCGAGCCGCTGCTGGTCGCGCAGCTTCACGCGGCAAAGGTTCAGTACGGCGTCCTGCATCGGTGCCAGCACCTTCTGGCCGCGGCCGGTGGTGTTGCGCTGGTACAGCGCCGCGACGATGCCCAGCGCCAGGTGCAGCCCGGTGCCGCTGTCGCCGATCTGGGCGCCGGTGACCATCGGCGGGCCGTCGTCGAAGCCGGTGGTGGAGGCCGAGCCGCCGGCGCACTGCGCCACGTTCTCGTAGACCTTGCAGTCCTCGTAGGGGCCGGGGCCGAAGCCCTTGATCGAGGCCACGATCATCCGCGGGTTGATCGACTGGATGTGCTCCCAGGTGATGCCCATGCGATCCAGCGCGCCCGGCGCGAAGTTCTCGACCAGCACGTCGCAGGTCTTGATCAGCGAGTCGAGCACTTCCTTGCCCTTGGCCTTCTTGGTATCCAGCGTGATCGACCGCTTGTTGTGGTTGAGCATGGTGAAGTACAGGCTGTCCACCCCCGGGATGTCGCGCAGTTGCGACCGGGTGGCGTCGCCTTCGCCGGCGCGCTCGACCTTGATCACGTCGGCACCGAACCAGGCCAGCAGCTGAGTGCAGGTCGGTCCGGACTGGACGTGGGTGAAGTCGAGAATGCGAACGCCGTCTAATGCTTTGCTCATCGAAAATCCTGTCGGTTGTGAAATCGCCTGGGACCGCTCCGGGTCTGGCGCCGCGGGCTGCTCGCCCACTTCAGGGCTCGATTGTCACCCAAGCATTTCGCCTCTCAGGCCTTGGCTTGCGCCGCGACCTGCACTTCCAGCTCGGTCAGCCGCTTGCGCAGTTCGCGGTCGGCGGCAAAGCGCGCCGACTCGTCGCGCACCACCGCCACGATCGCCGAAATCTTGCCGTCCGGCGTGTGCAGCATGGCCACGGTGAACGCGATCGAGAGCGTGTGGCCGTCCTTGTGCACAGCCGGCACGCGCAGCACGTCGTTGCCGTACTTGGTGATGCCGGTTTCCATGGTCTTGTGGTAGCCGTCCCAGTGCCGCTGCTGCTGGCGCTGGGGAATGATGATGTCGAGCGATTTGCCCATCGCCTCGGCCGCGGTGTGACCGAACATCCGCTCGGCCGCCGGGTTCCACAGCACGATCGCTCCGTTCGGATCGGATGCGATCACGGCGTCTCCGATTGCGCCCACCAGTTGACCGTAGTCGAAATCTGCTTGCATGACAAAGGCTCCAGCTGATTGCAATGGTCCAAACAAAGACGGCGTCCTAAAGAGGCTCTGATCTAGTCTCCGCCGTGCGCGACGCGGACTTGATCAGAGCCTCCCTAGACGCCGTCTTCCGGGATTCAGGGTGTCAGACCTGCAGGATCAGACGACCTCTTTCGCATGCATGTCCTTGATCTGGTCCTTGGAATAACCCAGGGAAGCGAGCACTTCGTCGGTGTTCTCGCCCAGCAGCGGAGAGCCGGTGATCTCGGGCTTCATGTCCGAGAACTTGATCGGGCTGCCGACGGTCCAGTAGGAGCCGCGGGTCTTGTGCTTGACTTCGGTGATCGTGCCGCTGGCGCGCAGCGACTCGTCGTTCAGGATTTCCTTCATGGTCAGCACCGGGGCGCAGGGAATGTCGAACTTGCGCAGCACGTCGACGGCTTCGAACTTGGTCTTGTCCTTGAGCCAGCCCTCGATCGTGGCGAAGATCTCGTCGATGTGCGGCTGGCGGGCCTTGGGCGTGGTGTACGCCGGGTCCGTCTTCCACTCCGGCTTGCCGATGGCGTCGCAGATCGGCGCCCAGGCATGGCCTTGCACCGTGAAGTAGATGTAGGCGTTGGGGTCGGTTTGCCAGCCCTTGCACTTCAGGATCCAGCCCGGCTGGCCGCCGCCGCCGGCATTGCCGCCGCGCGGCACCACCTTGTCCTTGAACGCATCCATCTCGTGCGGGTACTGGGGATACTCTTCCAGAAAGCCCAGGCGGTCCAGGCGCTGCTGGTCGCGCAGCTTGACGCGGCACAGGTTGATCACGCTGTCCTGCATCGACACGGCCACCTTCTGGCCCTTGCCGGTCTGCTGGCGGCCGATGATGGCCGTCAGGATGCCGATGGCCAGGTGCATGCCGGTGTTGCTGTCGCCCAGCGCAGCGGAGGAGATGGTCGGCACGGCGTTGTCGCCCTTCCACCAGCCGGTGGTCGAGGCGGCGCCGCCGGCGCACTGGGCCACGTTTTCGTAGACCTTCAGGTCTTCGTAGTGGTGGCCGTCGGAGAAGCCCTTGACCGAAGCCAGGATCATCTTGGGATTCAGTTCCTGGATGCGGGCCCAGGTGAAGCCCATGCGGTCCAGCGCGCCGGGGCCGAAGTTTTCCACCATCACGTCGGATTCGCGGATCAGTTTTTCCAGCACTTCCTTGCCCAACGGCTTCTTGGTGTCCAGCGTCAGCGACTTCTTGTTGCTGTTGAGCATCGTGAAGTACAGGGCGTCCACGTTCGGGATGTCCTGCAACTGGGTACGGGTGACGTCGCCGGAGCCAGGACGTTCGACCTTGATCACGTCGGCGCCGAACCAGGCCAGCAGCTGGGTGCAGGCCGGGCCGGCTTGCACGTGGGTGAAGTCGATGATCTTGATGCCGTTGAGGGGTTTGTTCATGGTGCTCTTTTCCTTGTCAAAAACTGTTGATGGCAAACCGGGGTCAGGCGGTCTTCTTCTTGGCGGTGGCCGGGTTGAGGCTGGTGATGCGGCCGCTCTCGGTGCCGGCCGTCTCGTCGATGATGGCGTTGATCAGGGTCGGCTTGCCGGACTTGATCGCTTCGGTCAGGGCCTTCTCCAGTTCGGCCGGGTTATTGGCGACGACACCGACGCCGCCGAAGGCCTGCATCATCATTTCGTACTTCGCGCCCTTGACGAACTGGGTCGGGGCCATGTCGGTGCCCAGCGGGTTCTTGTCCGTGCCCTTGTAGATGCCGTTGTTGTTGAACACGATCACGCACACCGGCAGGTTGTAGCGGCAGATGGTTTCGACTTCCATGCCGGAGAAGCCGAAGGCGCTGTCGCCCTCGATCGCGATCACCGGCTTGCCGGTTTCCACCGCGGCGGCGATGGCGAAGCCCATGCCGATGCCCATGATGCCCCAGGTGCCCACGTCCAGGCGCTTGCGCGGCTCGTACATGTCGACGATCGAGCGCGCGAAGTCCAGCGTGTTGGCGCCTTCGTTGACGATGATCGCGTCCGGACGGGCCTTGACCTGGTTGCGGATCACGTTCAGCGCGCTGTGGAAATTCATCGGGCTGGGGTTCAG
>JACMQP010000619.1 GCA_014376915.1 Ramlibacter sp. | reverse complement strand
TTGCTCTACTGGAACAGCGACTCGACCAACCTGCCGGGCCCCATGTACACCTGGTACCTGCGCAACACCTATTTCGAGAACAACCTGGTCAAGCCCGGCAAGTGCACCGTGGCCGGAGACAAGGTGGACCTGTCGAAGATCGACATCCCGGTCTACGTCTACGGCTCGCGCGAGGACCACATCGTTCCGATCGCCGGCGCCTACGCGAGCACCCGACACCTGCCAGGCAAAAAGCGCTTCGTGATGGGCGCGTCCGGCCACATCGCCGGCGTGATCAACCCGCCGGCCAAGAACAAGCGCTCGTACTGGACCAACGACAAGTTGCCGGCCACCGCCGATGAGTGGATGAAGAGCGCGAAGGAACACCCGGGCAGCTGGTGGACCGACTGGGCCGGCTGGCTCAAGGGCCACGCCGGCAAGCTCGTCGCCGCGCCCAAGGGCTACGGCAAAGGCACGAAGTACAAGGCCATCGAGCCAGCGCCCGGCCGCTACGTCAAGGCCAAGGCCTGACCGCTGCGCAGGTTTTCCCCCCAAGTTACCCCAGGAGCACATCATGGAAGACATCGTCATCGTTTCGGCGGTCCGCACTGCCGTTGGCAAGTTCGGCGGCTCGCTCGCCAAGATCCCGGCCGTGGACCTCGGCGCGATCGTGATCAAGGAGGCGCTGGCGCGCGCCAAGGTCGATCCGTCGCAAGTCAGCGAAGTGATCATGGGGCAGGTTCTGGCCGCGGGCGCCGGCCAGAACCCGGCGCGCCAGGCCCTGCTCAAGGCGGGACTACCGAAGGAAGTCCCGGGCCTGACCATCAACGCCGTTTGCGGCTCGGGCCTGAAGGCCGTGATGCTCGCCGCGCAGGCCATCGCCTGGGGCGATGCCGAGATCGTGGTCGCCGGTGGCCAGGAGAACATGAGCGCGGCGCCGCACGCGCTGCCCAACTCGCGCGACGGCCAGCGCATGGGCGACTGGAAGATGATCGACACCATGATCGTGGACGGCCTGTGGGACGTCTACAACCAGTACCACATGGGCGTCACTGCCGAAAATGTGGCGAAGGAATACAGCATCGACCGCGCCGCCCAGGACGCGCTCGCGTTCGGCAGCCAGCAGAAGGCAACCGCGGCGCAGGAAGCGGGCAAGTTCAAGGACGAGATCGTCGCGGTGCCGGTTCCGCAGAAGAAGGGCGACCCAATTCAGTTCGACGCCGACGAGTTCATCAACAAGAAGACCAGCGCCGAAGCGCTGGCGGGCCTGCGCCCGGCGTTTGACAAGGCCGGCAGCGTCACTGCCGGCAACGCGTCGGGCCTGAACGACGGCGCGGCCGCCGTGGTGGTGATGAGCGCGAAGAAAGCCAAGGAGCTTGGCCTGAAGCCGCTCGCCACGATCCGCGCCTTCGGCACCACAGGCCTGGATCCGAAGATCATGGGCATGGGCCCGGTCTCCGCCACCAAGAAGGCGCTGGAGCGTGCGGGCTGGAAGGCCGCGGACGTCGATCTGTTCGAGCTCAACGAAGCTTTCGCCGCCCAAGCCTGCGCCGTCAACAAGGAACTGGGCCTCGACGCGGCCAAGGTCAACGTCAACGGCGGCGCGATCGCCATCGGCCACCCGATCGGTGCTTCCGGCGCCCGCATCCTGGTGACGTTGCTGCACGAGATGCAGCGGCGCGAAGCGAAGAAGGGCATCGCCGCGCTCTGCATCGGCGGTGGCATGGGGGTTTCCCTCGCTGTGGAACGCTGATTGAAAGAGTAGAACGGGGCAGAGCAACAGCAAGGAGACGAACCATGAGCAAGAAAGTCGCATACGTGACTGGCGGGATGGGTGGAATCGGTACCGCCATCTGCCAACGCATGCACAAGGAAGGTTTCACGGTCATCGCCGGTTGCGGCCCGACGCGTGACTTCGGCAAGTGGCTGGGCGAGCAAAAGGTGCAGGGCTACGAGTTCCACGCCTCGGTGGGCAATGTCGGCGCCTGGGAATCGACTGTGGACGCGTTCTCCAAGGCCAAGGCCGAATACGGCGCGATCGACGTGTTGGTCAACAACGCCGGCATCACCCGCGACCGGATGTTCCTGAAGATGTCGCGCGAGGACTGGGATGCAGTGATCGAGACCAATCTCAACAGCATGTTCAACGTCACCAAGCAGGTGGTGGGCGACATGGTGGAAAAGGGTTGGGGCCGCATCATCAACATCAGCAGCGTGAACGGCGAGAAGGGCCAGGCCGGCCAGACCAACTACTCGGCGGCCAAGGCCGGCATGCACGGCTTCACGATGGCGCTGGCGCAGGAACTGGCCAACAAGGGCGTGACGGTCAACACCGTGAGCCCGGGCTACATCGGCACCGACATGGTCAAGGCGATCCGCGAGGACGTGCTGGACAAGATCGTCGCAACGATTCCCGTCAAGCGCCTTGGCAAGCCCGAAGAGATCGCATCCATCATCGCCTGGCTGGCGTCGGAAGACGGCAGCTATTCCACCGGAGCCGACTTCTCGGTCAACGGCGGCTTGCATATGGGGTGAGCGGCTTCGCCGCTCCAGAAAAAAGCCCGCACGAGCGGGCTTTTTTGCATTGACGCGAAGAACCTCAGTCGACCAGGTCCTCGATCACCAGGAGCCGGTACTTCTGGCCGTAGGAGATCGGGCAGCCCTTGAGCAGTTCCATGACG
The DNA here is from genome assembly GCA_014376915.1 of Ramlibacter sp. Next base: position 2,528 of record JACMQP010000619.1, on the reverse strand, counting down.
CGGTCGCTCTCCTCGGCATGCGGCGCGTGGATCATCAGGGCGTAGTGCCCCTGGCCGGCGAGCTCGGCGAACTTGCGGACCGTGTCGGCCTCGGTGCCCGCCGACGGCAGCGGAATGTCAGCACTGCCCACCGTGCGCGCAATCTTTTCCTGGATCACTTCTGGCGAGAGCATGGCGACCTTGTCACCCGACAGCCCGCCTTCCTCCAGCTTGCTTCCGGCGGCCCGCGCTTCCTGCTCATTTGGCAGCATGAGGATCATGTAGCCTGTAGGGTAGAAGACCCCTCCCATGGTGACCATGCTGGGCTCGAGTTCAAAATGTTTCATGGCGACTCCTTATCCCGAGGATTAAGGACCCATTCTGAACGCGCTGCTGTCAGAGCGGACGTTCAAGACCTGTAGGACGTGCAAGCGAGCACCCCGATTCGAGCTTGAAACGGGGTTGGACCAACTGATTGTGGTTCCTCGGTGAGAAACCGGACGGGGACTCCAACTTGATCGTGCGATGAATGTGCAGAAAAAACTAATAAATTCAACGGGTTACGGCAACTGGCGGATGTCCGTCGCGCCCATGATGGACTGGACCGATCGCCACTGCCGCTACTTTCACCGGCTGCTCAGTCGCCACGCGCTGCTCTACACCGAGATGGTGACCACCGGCGCGCTGGTGCACGGCGACGTGCCACGCCACCTGGATTTCAACGTGCAGGAGCATCCGGTGGCGCTGCAACTTGGCGGCAGCGACGCCGGCGAGCTGGCCCACTGCGCGACGCTGGGCGAGCAATGGGGCTACGGCGAAATCAACCTCAATTGCGGCTGTCCGAGCGAGCGGGTGCAACGCGGGTCTTTCGGCGCCTGCCTGATGGCGGAGCCGCAACTGGTGGCCGACTGCGTCAAGGCGATGGTCGACGCGGTCAGCGTGCCTGTCACCGTGAAGCACCGCATCGGCATCGATCAGACCGAGAGCTATGAGTTCGTGCGCGATTTTGTCGGCACCGTCAGCGAGGCGGGCTGCTCCGTGTTCCTGGTCCATGCGCGAAATGCGTGGCTCAAGGGTCTGTCGCCCAAGGAGAACCGCGAGGTCCCGCCGCTGCGCTACGCAATGGTGCACCGGCTCAAGCGCGACTTTCCGCAGCTCACCTTCGCGACCAACGGCGGCATCACCAGCAGCGGCCAGGTGGTGCAGGAGCTGGAGCAGGTCGACGGTGTGATGATCGGCCGCGAGGCGTACCACAACCCCTGGTGGCTCGCGCAGTGGGACAGCGAGTTCTTCGCCGCGCCGGCGTCTGACCTGACCCGTGAACGGGTCGAGGAGCTGATGACCGACTACATGGCGCGGGAGATGCGCGACCACGGCACCCCCTGGAGCTCGATCGCCCGCCACATGCTCGGCCTGCGCCACGGTCTGCCCGGCGCCCGGCGCTGGCGCCAGGTCTGGAGCGACCACAAACTCAAGGAGTCGCACCCGCGGGACGTGATGGCGCTGGCGCACGACGCGGTGGCACGGGTGGCTTGAGCTGTTCCAGCCAATCCCATTGGTGACAGTCGGTCCTAGATGCTTTAAACTTAAACTATATAGATCAAAAGCATTGGAGCGCACATGAACATCGTCTGCATCGGCGGCGGTCCGTCGGGGCTGTACTTCGCGCTCCTGATGAAGAGGCAGAACCCGGCCCACGAAATTTCCGTGATCGAGCGCAACCAGCCCTACGACACCTTCGGCTGGGGCGTGGTGTTCTCCGACCAGACGCTGGGCAACCTGCAGGCGGCCGACCCAAAGACGGCCGGCGAGATTCTCGGCGCCTTCAACCACTGGGACGACATCGAGGTCAACATCCGCGGCCACAAGGTCACGTCCGGAGGCCACGGCTTCTGCGGCATCGGCCGCAAGCGCCTGCTGAACATCCTGCAACAGCGGTGCGAGGAACTGGGCGTCAAGCTTGTCTTCGAGACCGATGCGAAGAGCGACGCCGACTATCCCGATGCCGACCTGATCATCGCCAGCGACGGCCTCAACAGCCGCATCCGCACGCAGCACGCGGCGACCTACCAGCCCGACATCGACATGCGCAAGTGCCGCTTCGTCTGGCTTGGTACCCACAAGAAGTTCGAGGCCTTCACCTTCGCCTTCGAGGAAACACCCTGGGGCTGGTTCCAGGCCCATGCCTACCAGTTCGACGCCGACACTTCCACTTTCATTGTCGAAGTCCCGGAAGACGTCTGGCTGGCCGCCGGGATGGACAGGATGGAAAAGGAAGAATCCATTGCCTGCTGCGAGAAGCTGTTCGCGAAATACCTGGACGGCAACGCGCTGATGTCCAATGCCTCGCACCTGCGCGGCTCGGCCCAGTGGATCAAGTTCCCGCGCGTGGTCTGCAAGGCCTGGGTGCACCGGGGCGGCGCCGACGGTCGCACGCCGGTGGTTCTGATGGGCGACGCCGCCCACACCGCGCATTTCTCGATCGGTTCGGGCACCAAGCTGGCGCTGGAGGATGCCATCGAGCTGGTGCGCTGCATCGGCCGCCAGCC
>JACMQP010000618.1 GCA_014376915.1 Ramlibacter sp. | reverse complement strand
TCTACCGCGACAACGGCTACTTGGAGGTCAAGGGCCCGCAGTTGCTGGACAAGACGCTGTGGGAGAAAACCGGCCACTGGGACAAGTACCGCGAAAATATGTTCACGACCGAGTCGGAAAAGCGCGAATACGCGCTCAAGCCGATGAACTGCCCCGGCCACATCCTGATTTTCAAGCAGGGCATCAAGAGCTATCGTGACCTGCCGCTGCGGTATGGCGAGTTCGGCCAGTGCCACCGCAACGAGCCCACCGGCGGCCTGCACGGGATCATGCGTGTGCGGGGCTTCACGCAGGACGACGGCCACATCTTCTGCACCGAGGAGCACATCCTGCCCGAGTGCACGGTCTATACGGAACTGTTGCAGAAGGTCTACAAGGACTTCGGTTTCAACAACATCATCTACAAGGTGGCGACGCGACCGGCCCAGCGGATCGGCTCGGACGAGAGCTGGGACAAGGCCGAACACGCGCTGATGGAAAGCCTGCGGACCTCGGGCTGCGAATTCGAGATCTCCCCGGGCGACGGCGCGTTCTACGGTCCGAAGATCGAATACACGCTCAAGGACGCGATCGGGCGCCAGTGGCAATGCGGCACCATGCAGGTCGATTTCTCGATGCCGGAGCGACTGGACGCCGAATATGTGGGCGAAGACGGCGCCCGCCACCGTCCGGTCATGCTGCACCGGGCGATCGTCGGCAGCATGGAGCGTTTCATCGGAATCCTGATCGAACAGCACGCCGGGGCCTTGCCGGCTTGGTTGGCGCCAGTGCAGGTGGCTGTGCTCAACATCACCGATTCACAGGCCGAATATGCCCAGGAACTGGTCAAAACGCTGAGAAATCAAGGGCTTAGGGTGAGCCTCGACCCGCGTAACGAGAAAATTACGTATAAAATACGGGAGCACTCGATGCAAAAGCTGCCATATCTCCTCGTCGTGGGTGACAAGGAGAAGGCTGCAGGAGCTGTCGCAGTGCGCGCCCGGGGCAACCTGGACCTCGGTGTGATGTCTGTCGATGCGTTCTCTCAAAGGATCGCCCAGGACATCCTCAACAAAAGCTGATTCATCGTTTGAATGAAGCTATTGCGGGCGTGCACTTGGGACAGCGTGAGCCACACCTCGTGGTATTTGAATTGAAGGATTTGAACCATCGCTACTGAATTTCGTGACCGCCGCCAACGCGAGGAACGCAAGCACCGCCTGAACCGTGAAATCATGGCTCCGGAAGTCCGCCTCTCGGGGCCCGAGAACGAGCCTTTGGGCATCGTGAGCATCGCCGAGGCCTTGCGACTGGCCGGTGAAGCGGATGTCGACCTGGTTGAAATTGCCGCCACTGCGAACCCCCCGGTTTGCCGGTTGATGGACTACGGCAAGTTCAAGTACCAGGAGCAGAAGAAGGCGGCGGAAGCGAAAGCCAAGCAGACGGTCATCGATATCAAGGAAGTCAAATTCCGGCCCGGCACCGACGATGGCGACTACAACATCAAGATGCGCAACATCCGGCGCTTCCTGTCCGAAGGCGACAAGTGCAAGATCACACTGCGCTTCCGGGGGCGTGAAATCACGCACCAGGAAATCGGAATGGCGCTTCTGAACCGGATCCGCGACGAACTGGGCGACCTGATCCTGGTGGAGCAGTTCCCCAAGCTGGAGGGCCGGCAGATGATCATGATGATCGCGCCGGGCAAGAAGAAGGTGGCGGTCAAGCCCGTTGCCGAAGCCTCTCAACCGGCTGCAGCGTAACCAATCAAAGCTTCATCGGCCGGTCGCCGGTGTGGCGATGACGGAGAGCTTTTGACTCTCCGCAAGTGGCGACTTCAAAATCGCCACTAAAAAGTGGCTCGGGGCCAACAAGACGCGGAAAGCTTTCGCGGCGCCTCACGAGCACAAAGTAAAAGGAGCATTCACATGCCCAAGATGAAGACCAAGAGCGGCGCTAAAAAGCGTTTCCGCGTTCGTCCCGGTGGTACCGTCAAGCGCGGCCAAGCCTTCAAGCGTCACATCCTGACCAAGAAGACCACCAAGAACAAGCGTCACCTGCGCGGTGCCGTCACGGTTCATGAGACCAATATGGTTTCGATGGCCGCCATGTTGCCCGGCCGTGGCATCTGATCAACTGACGAACAAGGAGTAATCACATGCCTCGCGTCAAACGTGGTGTAACGGCTCGCGCCCGCCACAAGAAAGTTCTCGCCCTCGCCAAGGGTTTCCGCGGCCGCCGCGGCAATGTCTTCCGGATCGCCAAAGAAGCGGTGATGAAGGCCGGGCAGTATGCCTACCGTGACCGCCGGACCAAGAAACGCGTCTTCCGCCAGCTCTGGATTGCCCGTATCAACGCGGCAGCCCGCGAGTGCGGCCTGACATACAGCCAGTTCGCCAACGGTATCCGCAAGGCCGGCATCGAGATCGACCGCAAGGTCCTGGCCGACATCGCCGTGCACGACAAGGCCGCGTTTGCCGGCATCGTGGAGCAGGTCAAGGCCAAACTCGCTGCTTGAGTTCGCGGTGGCGCCGTCGCGGTGACGGCGCCTGGTGCAACACACAAGGAACAGGGGCCAGGGCAAACGCGCTGGCCCCTGTTTTAATTTATGCAGACAAACGAGCTCGATTCCATCGTCGCCAGCGCCCGCCAGGCCTTCGCGCATGCCGGCGCCCCCGCTGATCTGGAGAACGCCAAGGCGCTGTTCCTGGGCAAGGCCGGCCGCATCACCGAGTTGATGAAGGGCATGGGCGCCTTGAGCGTGGACGAAAAGAAAAGCCGCGGCGCGGCGATCAACGTCGCCAAGCAGGCAATCGAGGCGGCCCTGACCGAACGCCGCCAGGCCCTGGCCGACCGCGAACTCGAGGCCCAGTTGAAGGCCGAGGCGCTCGATGTGAGCCTGCCCGGCCGCGTGCGCGAGCCCGGCAGCCTGCACCCGGTGAGCCTGACGCTGGAGCGGATCGAGCAGATCTTCGCCAGCATGGGCTTCGACGTGGCCGACGGCCCCGAGATCGAGACTGACTGGCACAGCTTCACGTCCCTGAACAACCCGCCGAACCATCCGGCGCGGTCGATGCAGGACACCTTCTACGTCGACATCAACGGCGACGACGGTATTCCGTACAACCTGCGTCCGCACACCAGCCCGATGCAGGTGCGCTTCGCCCACCAGCACATCAAGAAATACGCCGGTCAGGCCGTGATGCCGGAAATCCGAGTGATCGCGCCAGGGCGTACCTACCGGGTCGACAGCGATGCGACCCACTCGCCGATGTTCCACCAGTGCGAAGGTCTGTGGCTGGGCGAGAACGTGAGCTTCAAGGACCTGAAGGTGGTGTTCACGGACTTCTGCCGCACCTTCTTTGAAAGCGACGACCTGGCGTTGCGCTTCCGGCCCAGCTTCTTCCCGTTCACCGAGCCCAGTGCCGAGATCGACATCCAGTTCCAGGCCGGTCCGCTCGCGGGCCGCTGGCTGGAAGTGGCCGGTTCGGGCCAGGTGCATCCGAGCGTCGTCAGCAACATGGGGCTGGATCCCGAGCGCTACATCGGTTTTGCTTTCGGCATGGGTCCGGACCGGCTCACCATGCTGCGCTACGGCGTGAACGACCTGCGCCTGTTCTTCGACGGCGACGTCCGTTTCCTCAGCCAGTTCCGTTAACCGATTTCTCCCAGAACACCATGCAATTCCCCGAGTCCTGGCTGCGCGAATTCTGCAATCCGCCACTGACCACGCAGCAGCTGGCCGACACGCTGACCATGGGCGGGCTGGAGGTCGAAGGCCTGAAGCCGGTCGCGCCGCCGTTCACCAGGATCGTGGTCGGTGAGATCAAGGAAGCGGTCCAGCATCCCGATGCCGACCGGCTGCGGGTGTGCCAGGTCGACGCGGGGCAGGGCGCCTTGCTCAATATCGTCTGCGGCGCGCCGAATGCCCGCGTCGGTATCAAGGTGCCGTGCGCCCTGGTCGGCGCCGAATTGCCACCAGGCGAAGACGGCAAGCCGTTTCTGATCAAGGTCGGCAAGCTGCGCGGCGTCGAGAGCCAGGGCATGCTGTGCTCGGCGCGCGAGCTGAAGCTGAGCGATGACCATGTCGGCCTGCTGGAACTGGCCGCCGATGCGCCGGTCGGTGCCGACGTGCGCTCGCTGCTCAATCTCGACGACACCATCTTCACGCTCAAGCTCACGCCCAACCTGGCGCATGCGCTGAGCGTGTACGGGGTGGCGCGTGAGGTCTCCGCGCTGACCGGCACGCCGCTGCGGCAGCCGAAGTTCGAGTCCGTGCCGGCGGTGCACCAGGCGTCGCTTCCGGTCAAAATCAGCGCGCCTGACCTGTGCGGCCGTTTCTCTGGCCGTGTGATCCGCAACGTCAACACCAAGGCGCAGACCCCATCCTGGATGGTGGAAAGGCTGGCGCGCTGCGGCCAGCGCAGCGTCACCGCGCTCGTCGACATCTCCAACTACGTGATGTTCGAGTTCGGCCGGCCGTCCCACATCTTCGATCTGGACAAGATCCACGGCGGACTCGACGTGCGATGGGGCCGGGCCGGAGAACAGCTCAAGCTGCTCAACGGATCGACGGTGACCGTGGACGAGAATGTCGGCGTGATCGCCGACAACGCCCAGGTCGAGTCGCTGGCCGGCATCATGGGCGGCGACTCCACCGCGGTGTCCGACGACACGAAGCATGTCTATGCCGAGGCGGCGTTCTGGTGGCCGGCCGCGATCCAGGGCCGGTCCCGCCGCTTCAATTTCTCGACCGATGCCGGGCATCGCTTCGAGCGCGGCGTCGACCCAAGCACGACGGTGGAGCACCTCGAACACGTCACCCGGCTCATCGTCGAAATCTGCGGCGGCGAAGCCGGTCCGGTCGACGATCACCTGATGGCGCTGCCGGAAGGCAAGCCGGTCACGCTGCGGGTCGCGCGCGCCAACAAGGTGATCGGCATGCCGCTGACGCAGCAGCAGTGCGCGGATGCGCTGTCCCGGCTGGGGCTGGACGTCGTCGAAGGGCAGGGCACGCTGACCGTCAAGCCGCCGCCGTATCGCTTCGACATCGCGATCGAGGAGGACCTGATCGAGGAAGTGGTGCGGGTCATCGGCTACGACCAGTTGCCGACGACCTCGCCGCTGGCACCCATCGTGGCCAAGCTGCTCCCCGAATCGCAACGCAGCCGATTCGTCCTTCGGCGCCTGCTGGCGGCGCTGGGCTACCGCGAGACGATCAACTTCAGTTTTGTCGAAGAGAGCTGGGAACGCGATCTGGCCAACAATGCCGATCCGATCCGCCTGCTCAATCCGATCTCCAGCCAGATGAGCGTGATGCGTTCCTCGCTACTGGGTTCGCTGCTGCAGGCCCTGCGATTCAACCTGGATCGCAAGGCCGAACGGGTCCGCGTCTTCGAGATCGGGCGGATCTTCCTGCGCGATGGGAGTGTCGCGACCACCGACACCACGGTGCGGGGCGTTCATCAGCCGATGCGGGTTGCGGGCCTGGCGTACGGCGACGTCGACGGCCTGCAATGGGGCAGCAAGGCGCCGGGCAGCGACTTCTTCGATGTCAAAGGCGATGTCGAAGCCTTGCTGTCGCCGGGCAAGGCCGACTTCGTGGCCGGCGAGCATCCGGCCATGCACCCGGGCCGGTGCGCCCGCATCGTGGTCGGCGGCCGTGATGTCGGCGCCGTGGGCGAACTGCATCCCCGCTGGCGCCAGCACTGGGAATTCGCGCAGGCCCCGATCCTGTTCGAGCTGGACCTGAACGCGGTCGTGGAGCGTCAGCTGCCGGCGTTCGTGCCAGTGCCCCGGTTCCAGCCGGCCGAGCGCGACATCGCCATGATCGTCAAGGACAACGCCAGCCATGCTGCGCTCATGAAAGCGATTCACGCTGCCGACACCGGCGGCCTGCTGCGCGACGCCATGCTGTTCGACCTCTACAAGCCCAAGCAGGCGGCCGGCGCCGTGGCGACCGACGAGAAAAGCATGGCCGAGCGCTTGACGCTCGGCAGCGCGGAAGCCACACTGACTGATGAGCAGATTGACGGCGCCGTGCAGGCCGTGATCGACAGCATCGCCGCCCGCCTGGGTGGCCGCCTGAGGGGATGACAATGGCGTTGAGCCGCAAAGCCGAGGTCCAGGAAGCCATGGACTTCTCCGTCGAGAGCCTCGAAACGCCGGCGCTGACCAAGGCGCAACTGGCCGAACTGCTGTTTGAGCAGATCGGCCTGAACAAGCGCGAGTCCAAGGACATGATCGACGCGTTCTTCGACCTGATCTCCGACAGCCTGGTCGATGGCCAGGACGTCAAGATCTCGGGCTTCGGGAATTTCCAGATCCGCACCAAGGCGCCCCGGCCCGGTCGTAACCCGCGCACCGGCGAGGCGATCCCGATCGAGGCCCGGCGGGTCGTCACGTTCCATGCCAGTCACAAGCTCAAGGAGCAGATCCAGGGCGAAGGCGTCGCACCTGGCTGAAGCCATAAAGACATTCACGGCCGGCCGCGAAAAAACGGCTTGGCATGCCGGGCCCGCTTAGAGTAACCTAGCAGCTTTCTCTCCTACAACATTGATTTCAATGGAGAAAGCTCTCCCCTCAATTCCGGCGAAACGCTACTTCACGATCGGTGAGGTCAGCGACCTGTGTGGCGTCAAGCCCCACGTGCTACGTTATTGGGAGCAGGAGTTCACCCAGCTGCGTCCGATGAAGCGGCGCGGCACCCGCCGCTACTACCAGCATCACGAGGTCCTGATGATCCGCCGGATCCGGGACTTGCTGTACGACCAGGGGTTCACCATCAGCGGCGCTCGCAACAAACTGCAGGAGCTGGTGCAGGTGGAGCGCGACAAGCGCCGGGCCGGCGAGGTCATGCTCGAGGGCGTCGAAGTGATCGAAGTGGACGATTCGTCCTTCGCCGAAGATTTCGAGGACAGCACGCCGCTCGAGGAGCGCGAACTGGTGTCGCAAAAGCTGTTGCTGGTGCGCCGCGAGCTTTTCGAGATCCGCGATCTTCTTTCAGCGACGCACTGACTTGATGTCGAGCGGCGCAGACACAGGGTTATAATTATCCGCTTGTCGGCGTGTAGCGCAGCCTGGTAGCGCACTTGCATGGGGTGCAAGGGGTCGCGAGTTCGAATCCCGCCACGCCGACCATTGTTTCGAAGGGTTAGCAGGAGTCTCCTGCTAACCCTTTTTGCGTTATTGCCGGGTCGGGAGCTCCTGCCGCATAAAATCCACGTGAATGCCTGAAATTCATCTCGTTAACCGCGGACGCTGACTTGATCGTGGCCACCGTCGTCTTTGCTGATCTGGTCGGGAGCACCGGCATTTTCGAGCGGCTCGGGGACGAGACCGCCGGCCGCTTCGTCACCCAGCTGACGACGGCGCTGTCCAAGACGTTCGAGCAGCACAACGGCCGGGTGGTGAAGCTGCTGGGCGACGGCCTGTTCGTCGTGTTCCCCCGCGAGGCCGATGCGATCGACGCCTGCCTGGCGATCCAGGAGCGGCTGCAGGAAAAGCCGGTGCATCCGGGCGGCAACCTGGGCCCGGTGCAGATGCAGATGGGCGTGGAGACCGGAGAAGTGGTGGAGATCGCCGGTGACTGCTACGGCGACGCCGTCAACAGCGCGGCGCGGCTGGCCGACCTGGCCGGCGCCGCCCAGATCCTCACCACCCAGCGTGTCGCCGACGCGCTGTCGCCGGCCCAGCGCGAGCAACTGCGCAGCCTCGGCCCGATGTATTTGCGCGGCAAGTCCGACGCCACCGAGGTCTATCGCGTTGACTGGCAGGTGGACCGCGAAAACGATGCCACCGTAATGGGCGCCTCGATGTTCAAGGCCGGCGCCAAGGCCGGCTTTCTTGAACTGGCAGCCGCTGGCCAGACCGTGCGGCTGGAGCCGCGCGGTGACAAACGCACGCTGGGCCGCGCGGTCACTTCGTCGCTGTCGATCAACGATTCCCGGGTGTCGCGCCTGCACGCCTCGATCGAATGGCGGGGCGGACAGTTCGTGCTCAGTGATGCGTCCAGCTTCGGCACCTGGGTCTACATGGGCAACCAGACCGAGCCGGTGGTGCTTCGCCGCACCGAGTGCTACCTGGTCGGCCATGGCCAGATCACCCTGGGCTGCGACCGCAACGCGGAGAACGCGCCGCTGGTGCTCTTCTCGGTGAGCGGCTGAGTCGGGCATCATCCCGCCATGGCCATCGAACTTCACATCGCCGGTCCCGGTCTCGAAACAAGGCGGCTGCTCCATCCGGGCGAGGCGGAGGTGATCCTCGGCCGCGACATGGCCTGCGACATCAACCTTCCCGACCCCGAACGCACGGTCTCGCGCCGCCACCTGGCGGTCTGGAATCAGGACGACCAGCTGCAGTTCCGGGTGCTGTCAAAGGTCAACGGCATCGACATGCCGTTCGGATACGCGCCGCCGGGCTCGCGGGGCGTGTTGCCAGTGGGGCAGGGGCTCCAGATCGGCGAATACAGCCTGCGGGTGCTACAGGCGGCGGGCCAGCAGAAGGAGCACGATCCCTGGGCGGTGTTCGACTCCGACCCGGCCGGCTCCGATGCCACGCTGCCGCGGCCATCGATGACAGTCACGCCGGCGGCGGACTTTTCCACGCCGGCGATCCTGCCCGAGGAGGACCCGTTCGGCGACTGGGGCTTCGAATCCACCTTCGGCCCCGGCTCTGACGCCAGCGCGCTCAAGGCCGTGCCGCAAGGCCCCGCCGCGGGCGACGTGGCCGCGTTCTACAGGGGCCTGGGCCTGGACAAGATGAACCTGGGGACGTTGAGTCCGCCCGAACTGGAAGCCGCGGGCCGGGCCGTGCGGATGGCCCTGGAAGGCCTGTTCCAGCTGTACGCATCGCGCAGCGGCCATCGCGAGCCACCGAAGCGCGGCGTCCATGGCGTGGTCCCGGTCAAGGACAACAACCCGCTGAAGACCCAGTGGCCGGACGATACCAAGCTGCAATACCTGCTCGGGGGCCGCGCGGCCAGCATCGGTTTCGTCAGCCCGCAACGGGCCCTGACGGACATCGTCGGCGAGTTGCTGGCGCACGACGCCGCGATGGCTGCGACGATGCGGGCTGCGGTTGAAGCGACCGTGCAGGAGTTCGCGCCGGCGGTGCTGAAGGAGCGGTTGCTCGGCTCGGGCAGCAAGCTGTTCGAGGGCACTCGGGCCTGGGATGCCTACTCGCGCTACTACGGCGACAAGAGCCAGGGCCTGGCCCAGTCGGCCCAGCAACTGCTCGACCAGCACTTCGACCAGGCGTACCTGCGGGAAAGCCAGCGTATCAAACGCGAGACAGGCCTCGGATCAGAGTGACCGCCGCCACCAGGGTGCAGGCTAGAATCGGTCTCTCCCCGTACCAGGACCAGAGTTGTTGTGAGTCTCAAAAAGCTTGGCCGCTATGATCTGGTCCGCGTTCTCGGCAAGGGCGCCATGGGGGTCGTGTACGAGGGACGCGACCCGAACCTCGAACGCCGGGTCGCCATCAAGACGGTGAAGGTCGAGAATCTTTCGGAAGAAGCGGCAGCGGAATACGAATCGCGGTTCCGCACCGAGGCCAGATCGGCCGCCCGGCTGCAGCATCCCAACATCGTCAGCGTGTACGACTCCGACCGGGATGGCGACACCGCCTTCCTGGTGATGGAATACATCCAGGGCGACGACCTCAAGCACCATCTCGACCGGGGTGTTCGCTACTCGCTGGAGCAGTCGCTCAAGATGATCCGCGACCTGCTGGCGGCGCTGGACTACGCCCACAAGGCGGGCATCGTGCACCGGGACATCAAGCCCGCCAACCTGCTGATCGAACCGGGCGGAAAGGTCAAGCTGACCGACTTCGGTGTCGCGCGAATCCAGGATTCCGGCGAAGCCACGCGCACCCAGGGCGGCATGGTCGGCACGCTCAAGTACATGGCGCCCGAGCAGGTCCAGGGGCTGAAGATCGATTCGCGCGCCGACCTGTTCTCGGTCGGCGTGGTGCTCTACCAGCTGCTGACGGACAAACGGCCGTTCGATGGCGACAACGATTTCTCGATCATCCATCAGATCATCGGCCACACGCCGCCGCCGCCGAGCTCGTTCAACGCCCGCCTGCCGACGGCGATCGATGCCGTGGTCGCGCGCGCGCTGGCCAAGGACCGCGACCAGCGCTTCGCGACGGCGCGCGACTTCGCCGCGGCCCTGCAGTCGGCAATCCGCCGCGCCGAGGACGCGACCATCGTGCCTCCGGCCGATCCGTTCAAGAAGCCGGAAACGGCCGCGACGACCAAGGGCACGGTGCCGTCCGGGCCCGGCAACGCCACCAGCGTGACCAGCCCCACCAGTGCCACCGCGACGGTGACCCAGGAGCTAGAGCTGGTGTACTGGAAGGACATCAAGGACTCGGCCGATCCGGAGGAGTTCGAAGGCTTCCTGCAGCAGTTCCCGGCCGGGATCTATGCCGATCTGGCGCGCCGGCGGGTGCGCAAGCTGGCCGGGGGGTCCTCAGGCGACCAGACGGTGCTCACTGGGAAGACGGGTGCTCCCGCCGGCGAGGACCTCGATGTGACGCGCATCCGGCCCGATCCGTCGGTCCCGCTGGCGCAGCCGCTGCTGGCGCCAGCCGCTGCGGTCACCGTCGCCGTGACCGCTTCGCCAGTGGCCGCTGCCGTTCCCGCTGCTGACCCTGTCGTCGCGCCGCTGGTGCTGGTCGCCACACCGGCACCAGCCGTCGTTCTGCCATCGGTCGCGGCGCAGGAAGACACCACGGTTCCGCCGCTGCCGTCTCGCCCGCCGGTGGCCAGTCCGGCGCCGACGCGGGCGCCTGCGCCGGCAGTTCAGCAGGAACCGAAGTCACGGCAGCCGTTGCCGCCGGCCGCGACACCGGCGACGCCCAAGGCCGCGAAAAAGAAGCCGCCCGTCGCGGTGCTGGCCGGAGTCGGTGCGCTCGTGGTCGCCGGGCTGCTGGCCATGTTCATGAGCGGTCGCGGCGGCAACACCGAGGTGGTGGCCGCCACTGCGCCGCTGCAAGCGGCCAGCCGGGCGGCTTCGGCTGCGGTTGC
>JACMQP010000617.1 GCA_014376915.1 Ramlibacter sp. | reverse complement strand
GGATCGGCCAGCTTGCTGATCAGAGCCACCGCGTCCTTGACCCGCTCGCAGCACTTGACGCTCAGGTCGGTCAGGCGGGTGATTTCCTCGTTGACCTGGCGCACGTCGTACAGCGCCAGTGTCTCGGCCGAGTCCTGGATTAGGTCCGCCACGTCGTCCATGGTGTTGATCAGCGTGTGGATCTGGTCGCGGTCGATCGGCGTGATGAAGGTCTGATGGATCATCCGGTTGACGTCGTGCGTCACCCGGTCGGCCGCCCGCTCGGCATTGTCGACATCGCGGTTGTATTGCTCGCGCAGATGCGGGTCGTTGTAGTTCGCCACCAGCTGCGAGAAGGCGCGCGCGGCCTCGACGATCCGCTCCGCGTGCTGGTTGAACATTTCGAAGAAATTGCCTTCGCGCGGCAGCAATTTGCCAAACAGCATGCTGGCTCCTGAAGTGAAGGATGGGTGGACTGCGGCGAGTGTAACTGCCGGTTCCCGCTCAGCCCTTGCAAAATATGAAGTGCGCGGCGCCTATCATCCGCAGCGCCGCCCAGAGGTCATCGGGCTTGAGCGGATTCTCCGGGGACAACACTGAGAACGGCAGGAACACCGTCAGCGTGATCACTTGCCGCATGATCTCCCGTTGGCCGATGGAAAAGCCAGCCAGCGGATGCCTGCAACAGGATGGTTTGCATCGGAAAAGAGGGTGGAAGAAATGAATGCGGGCACGCGACCACGATCTGGAGCGGAAGCGATTTCTGTCGTGCATGCCGACGCCCATCTGCTGGTCCTGGACAAACCGGCCGGCCTGCTGAGCGTTCCAGGCCGGGGCGCGGACAAGGCCGACTGCCTGTCGGCGCGTGTGCAATCGCTGTATCCCGATGCCCTGGTGGTGCACCGGCTCGACATGGCGACCTCGGGCCTGATCGTGCTGGCGCGGGGCGCTGACCTTCAGCGCCGGTTGAGCCGCGCGTTCGCCGAGCGCGAAGTGAGCAAGCGTTACGTCGCCGTGGTGACAGGCTTCCTGGAAGCTGCCGCCACCGCCGACGGCTGGGGCCTGATCGACCTGCCGATCGCCGCCGACTGGCCGAACCGGCCGCTGCGCATCATCGACTTCGGGCGCGGCCAGGCCAGCCGGACCCGCTGGCGGGTGCTCGCCCACGACCCCGCCACCGGCACCACGCGCGTCGAACTCGAACCCGTCACCGGCCGGTCGCACCAGTTGCGGGTGCACCTGAAGGCGCTCGGCCATCCGATTCTGGGCGATGCACTGTATGCGCCGCCCGCCGTCCAGAACGCCGCGCCGCGCTTGCTGCTGCACGCCTGCGGGCTGAAACTGGCGCATCCGGACAACGGCGAAACGCTGGAATTTTCCAGCCCGGCGCCGTTCTGAGAGATTGTTTTAGGAGCAGCACACGCCCCAAGCTGCGGCAACTCCGCCACGTCGTCGTCGCGCTGGTCGCGTTCCCCGCCGGCTGCCCGAACCGGACCGCGCCGCAGTGACCGTGCCGTTCCGTTCCGGCATCGACGGCCTGCTGGCGAGCTTTCCCATCGTCGTCGCGGCCTGGGCCGCAATCAGTGGGTACCATCGGGAATGACCTCCCGCCACCTCACCATTCTTACCGGCGCCTCGCGCGGCATGGGCCACGCGATGGCCGCGCAGCTGATCGCCGCCGGCCACGACCTGCTGTGCATCTCGCGCAAGACCAATGACGTGCTGGCCGGCCTGGCCTCGCGCCAGGGCGTCGCGTGCGAGCAATGGACGCACGATCTGTCGCATTCCGAAAGCGCCGCGGCCAGGCTGGAGACCTGGCTGTCGCACCGCGACGGCACGGCGCTCGCCTCGGTCACGCTGATCAACAATGCCGGCCTGCTGCCGCCGATCGCCGCGCTGGGCGACGTGCCGGCGCGCGACCTGTCGGACGCGATGCGGGTCGATCTCGAGGCGCCGATGCTGCTGGCCGGCGCCTTTCTGCGCGCGACCGCTGCGTGGCAGGCGCAGCGCCGGATCCTCAACATTTCGTCCGGCCTCGGCCGCCGCGCCATGGCCTCGCAAGCCGCCTATTGCGCCGCCAAGGCGGGCATGGACCACTTCAGCCGGTGCGTCGCGCTGGAAGAAGCCGGCCGTGCCAACGGCGCGAAGATCTGCGCGCTGGCACCCGGCGTGATCGACACCGACATGCAGGTGCAGTTGCGCAAGCCGGACAGCAATCAATTCCCCGACGTCGCCAACTTTATCGGTCTGAAGGACAAGGGCGCCCTCGCCTCGCCCGAGGAAGCCGCCGCCAAGGTGCTCGCCTTCCTCGCCCGGCCTGACTTCGGCGCCAACCCGGTGGCCGACATCCGCGACTGAGCCAGGATTGGGGCTCCATTGAATGGATGCCGGAGCAAGTCCAGGATGACAACGCGCGGATCAGGCGTCCTGGAAGCCGCCGGCGCGCAGCGTGACGACGAGCGTGTCGCGGTGTCCTCCGGGCGCGAGCGGCTGGATCGGCGTGGTCTCGTGGACGACCCGGGCGTCGTCGAGCAGCAGCAGGCTCCAGGGCTCGGCCAGCGTGAAGCGCTGGCCCGCCGGGCCGTCGGACTCGAACACGCGCGTCTCGCCGCCCTTGATGTCCTCGCGTTCCACCAGGAACACCGCCACCAGGTCGACACCGTCGCGATGCGCGCCCTCGGGCGTGGGTCTGCCGATGCCGTCGGTCGTGTCGATGCGGAATTGGTGCGCTTCGACGAACCAGGGCTGCTCGCCCTTCAGGCTGGAGCTGATCGACGCCAGCGCCACCAATAATTTGCGCCAGGCCGGCACGGCGAGGGTCTGCGGATCCATCGGCTCGAACCAGCGCTCCATGCCACCATGCAGCGCGTTGTATTCCACCGGCTGCCAGTGCGCGCGGTGCGGCACCAGCGACAGGTTGCCGCGGTCGGCGACGAAACTCGAATGCCGGCGGCGCCGGTAGCGGCCGCCATCCTTCAGGTGGGCGTCCGGCGGCAGCGCGTTCCAGCCGGGACGCAGCCCATCGAGTTCGGCCAGCCGCACGCCTGCCAGCGCGGCGACCGACTGCGGACTGAGCAGCGCATAACCGCGCGAACGCAGCTGTTCCTGCAAGCCCTCGGGCGCGGTGAATGGCGGCGAAAAATTCATGCGGCGAGCTTGGCAAAGCCAGTGGCGGCTATTGCAGCGGACGCAGCTTGCCTAGCACGAAGGGCAGGAATTCGCCGACTGTGGGATGGATCGGCAGCGCATCACGCAGCACGCGGTAGCTCGCACCGGTCGCCATGAAGTTGCTGATCACCTGGATCACCTCATCGCCGTTCAGGCCCAGCACCGCGGCACCGACGATGCGCTCGCTCTGCGCATCGACCAGCAGCTTGATCAGCCCGCTGGTCTCGCCCTCCTCCCTGGCGCGGCTGACGCTGGCCATCGGCCAGTTCACCGCCAGCAT
>JACMQP010000124.1 GCA_014376915.1 Ramlibacter sp. | reverse complement strand
TGTGGAGCCAGTCGCTCAAGGCGCCCAGCCATCCGGTGTTCCGCGACGCCGAGCGTTTTGTGGTGAACATCCTGTGCGACGACCAGGTGGAAGTCTCGCAGCGCTTCGCGCGCGGTGGCACCGAAAAGTTCACCGGCTGCCCGACCCGGCCCGGGCTGGGCGGCGTGCCCTTGCTCGGCGGCTGCTCCGCCTATCTCGAATGCCGCCGCATCAGCAGCTTTCCCGGCGGCGACCACATGATCTTTCTGGGTGAGGTCGAACGCATCGAACGCACCGGTCGGCAGCCGCTGGTGTTCGGTGGGGGCCGCTACCTGGTCGCGCAGCCGCACGACATCGGTCCGCCGCCGGCCGAGGGCGGTGCCAACATTGCGCGCCTGCAGGCAGTGCGGCTGGCGACCCGGGCGCTGGTCGGACTGTCCGACGAACTCGACGAAACCATGGGCCTGGGTGTCTGGGGCAACCAGGGGCCGACCATCGTCCGCTGGGAAGACTCGTCCCAGCCGATCAGCCGGAACCTGCAGACGGGGCTGGTGCTGCCGGTCCTCACCTCGGCCACCGGCCTGGCGTTCGCGGCCTGGCTGCCGCCGGAGGTGACCGCTCCGCTGATCCAGGCCGAACTCGCTGCTGGATCGGACGGCCAGGCCCCTGCCGAAGCCCGCGCCGTGGCAACGCAACTGGCCGGCATTCGCGCCAGCGGCATCGTCCGGCTGGACGGAACCAACGCCTTCGCCGACCTGTACGGAACCAGCATCAGCGCGATCAGCGTGCCGGTGTTCGACCAGTCTGGTGCGATGGTGCTGGCGCTGACGGCGATCGGCGCTTCGGACCGCTTCGACATCAGCGAATCCGGCACGCTGGTGACCCGCATGCGCGAATGCGCGGCCACGCTGTCGCAGCGGCTGGGCGCGACGCCGGCCGGCGCGGCCGACCCATCCCCAGTCCTTCAGGAGAATCGACCATGAAACTCGGCACCTTCATGATGCCGCTGCATCCCCCCGGCCGCATTGCGACCGACACGCTGGCGGAAGATCGCGAAGCCATCCTGCTGGCCGACCGCCTGGGGTACTGCGAAGCCTTCGTCGGCGAACACGTCACCGACCTGTCCGAAAACGTCACCTCCTGCCTGATGTTTCTGGCCAGCCTGGCGCACGACACGAAAAACATCGTGCTGGGGAGCGGCACCATCAACCTGCCCAATGCCCATCCGGCCGCGGTGGCGGCGCAGGTGGCCATGCTCGACCACATCCTCAAGGGTCGCTTCATCATGGGCATCAGCCCGGGCGGCCTGATGTCGGATGCCGAGGCCTTCGGCACCTTCGACAAGAACCGCAATGCGATGTTCGTCGAGAGCATCAACATGGTGCTCGACATCTGGGCCGGCGACGCGCCCTATGATTTTCAGGGCGAGTACTTCAAGGTCTCGACCAAGCGGACCTCGATCCTCGAGATCGGCCAGGGCGCCATCCTCAAGCCGTACCAGCGTCCGCACCCGCGCATCGTCGGCACGGCGGTGGCACCGTTCTCGCAAGGCGTGACCGAAATGGCCAAGCGCGGCTGGCAGCCGATCTCGGCCAACTTCCTGCTGCCCGAGTGGGTCAAGACCCACTGGCCCAAGTACGTCGAGGGACGGACAGCGGTCGGCGCGCGCGCTGCACCAGCCGAATGGCGAGTGGCCAAGTCGATTTTCGTGGCCGACGATGAGCAGGTGGCGCAACGCTACGGGCGCGGCAGCGAAGGGCCGTACAGCTTCTATTTCAAGCAGCTGTCGCGCAAGCTGGTCGGCGGCGGCCGCTCGAACCTGTTCAAGTCCGACCAGAGCCAGCCTGACAGCGACATCACGCCGGACTACCTGACCAACAAGCTGGTGCTCGCCGGCACAGTGAACAGCGTGGTCGACCAGTTGCTGGCGTTTCGCGAGCAGGTGGGCGACTTCGGTACCCTGCTGTACGCCTGCCACGACTGGATCGATCCGGCGTTGTCCAGGCGCTCGATGCAGCTGATGGCCGAAGAAGTCATGCCGCGCGTGAATGCCGCAATCGAGGCGGGAACGTCCTCCAGCGTGGCCGGCAAGGTGGACGGATGAGCGCCGCCGCTGGCGCCGTTCCGCTGCAACGCGTACGCGTTGGGGGCCTGGAGATCGCCTATCGCCTCGACGGCCCGGCCGATGCGCCGGTGGTGCTATTGGTGCACGGCCTGCTGACCGACCATCGCGTCTGGGACGCGGTCACCGCGCGCCTGTCGACCAACTACCGGGTGCTGCGCTACGACCTGCGAGGACATGGGAGCAGCAGCGCCGGGCCCGGTCCCTGCAGCATGCGGGCGCTGGGCGAGGACGCCGTTGGACTGATGGATGCGCTCGGCATCGCGCGGGTCCACCTGGTCGGCTCCTCCCTGGGCGGAATGCTGGCGCAGCAAGTGGCTGCACACCACGGCCACAAGCTGCTGTCGCTGACGCTGGCGAACACGGCTGCAGCCCAGCCGGCAGCAGCGGCCTGGCAAGCCCGCATCGACATCGTCAGGCGCGAGGGCGTTGCTGCCATTGCCGACGGCACGTTGCAGCGGTGGTTCACCGCGGCATTTGCCGCCCGGGCCCCGGACGAAGTGGCCCGGATGCGCGCCATCCTGTGCGAAACCTCAGCCGCTGGCTATGTGGGCTGTGCCGAGGCGGTCCGCGACCTCGCCCAGCTCGACCTGCTGGCGCAGATCCGGGTTCCCACGCTGGTCGTGGCGGGCAGCCACGACGAAGCGACGCCGCCGGCGCTATCCGTGCAGCTTTGCGCGGGCATTGCCGGAGCGCGACTGGTGTCGCTGGAGGCGGCGCACCAGTCCGCGCTCGAGCAACCGGAAGCGTTCTGCGCAGCGTGGCTGGACTTCACGGCGGCCTGAGACGCCGATTCAACCGTCCCAGCGACTCGATCGCCGGGAACAGCGCCTTCCATCCCTTGAGACCTATACCTGAACGTTGAGCTCAAGCGACACCCGGGCTGTGCTTGCCCGTGCCTTGGCAATCGGGACAGGTTCCCGAAGCTGTCTTGCCGCTGCCATCGCAAGAGGAGCACGCGTTGCCACCCATGGCCGGCTTGTCCGCTGGCAAGTCAAGCGCCGCACCCGGGTCTTCCTCGCCCGCGACCGATTCGGACAGGTCGACCGGACCGAAAGTGGGCACGGGGGGAGGCGGCGTGTTCATAAGAGCAAACCCATCGTAGGCAGCGCCGCGGAAAGCCGCTGTAGGACGGTGACGGTTTTGCTGCCGCGGCGCGCAGGCCGTAATACGGCCCTCACGCCGCCTTCTGCAGCGGCATCCGCGACGGGTGGCCGGCGAAGTAATCCATCGCCGCAGCGACGCCCGATCCCGCCAGCTTCACTCCCGACAGCTTCAGGCCCATCTCGCAGCCCGACAGCGCGCCCATCAGCGTCAGGTCGTTGCAGTCGCCAAGGTGGCCGATGCGGAACATCTTCCCCTTGACCTTGCCCAGCCCGGTGCCAAGCGAGCAGTCGAAGCGGTCGTAAATGAGCTTGCGCACCGCATCGGCGTCGACACCGTCCGGCATCATCACGCCGGTCAACACCGGCGAATACACGGCGGCATCCTGGCACTGGATCTCCAAACCCCAGGCCTTCACCGCCGCGCGCACGCCCTCGCCCCAGCGCTGGTGGCGCGCGAACACCGCCGGCAGGCCGCCGTGCTGCGGGTCCAGCAGCATGTCGCAGGCCTCGGCCAGGCCGTACAGCAGGTTGGTGTTGGGCGTGTAAGGCCAGTAGCCGCTCCTGTTCATCTCGATGATCTCGTCCCAGGCCCAGAAGGCCTTGGGCAACTTCGCGGTCTTGCTGGCCGCGATGGCCTTGGGCGACAGCGCGTTGAAGCTGATGCCAGGCGGCAGCATCAGGCCCTTCTGCGAGCCGCTGACGGTGACGTCCACCCCCCACTCGTCGT
>JACMQP010000616.1 GCA_014376915.1 Ramlibacter sp. | reverse complement strand
GGCCCTACAAATCCGCTGGTGGGACTGGAAGGCCGCGCCGTGCTGCTGCGGCGGCTGGGCGAGGCGATGTCGGAGCAGCCGGAGGTGTTCGGCGACGATCCGCCGCGGCCGTCCGGCATCTTCGACATGCTGGTGACCCCGCATGGCTCGCAGGTGCCGCACACCGCCGACATCACCGCCCACGACATCCTGTCGCAGCTGCTGATGACGCTGTCGGGCATCTGGCCCTCGGGCAACAGCATCGGCGGGATTGCGCTGGGCGACTGCTGGCGCCACAGCGCGGTCAGGGGCGAAGGCGCTTCCGACGGCTGGGTGCCGTTCCACAAGCTGTCGCAGTGGCTGACCTATTCGCTGCTGGAGCCGTTCGCCTGGGCCGGTGTGAACGTGCGCGGTCTCGACGCCCTCACTGGCTTGCCCGAATACCGCAACGGCGGCCTGCTGGTCGACAGCGGCGTGCTGGTGCTGAAGGACGCATCCGCTCGCGGCCTGGTCTGGCAGCCGGGCGACGAGCTGGTCGTCGAATGGCGAGCCCTCACCGTGGCCTTGCTCGACGAACTGGCCGTTCCGGTGCGCAAGGACCTTGGCCTGGACCAACACCACCTGCCGCTGGCGCGGGTGCTGGAAGGCGGCACCTGGGCGGCGGGCCGCGCGTACGCGCAGAAGCTGCGCGAAGGACTGCCGCCGATCACCGTCGCCAGCGACGGCACTGTTTTTTAAATCAAAGCACACCATGAGCAATGTCCATCTGATCGACCACCCGCTGGTGCAGCACAAGCTGACCCTGATGCGCAAGAAGGAAGCCAGCACCAACAGCTTCCGCCGCCTCCTGAACGAGCTGGCCATGCTGATGGCCTACGAGGTCACGCGCGACATGGCCATGCAGGACGTCGAGATCGAAACGCCGATGGAGAAGATGACGGCCAAGGTCATCGACGGCAAGAAGCTGGTCTTCGTTTCCATCCTGCGCGCCGGCACCGGCATCCTGGACGGCATGCTGACCATCGTGCCAGGCGCGCGCGTCGGCCACATCGGCCTGTACCGCGACCCGAAAACGCTGACGGCGGTGGAGTATTACTTCAAGATGCCGCAGGACATGCATGAGCGCGACGTCGTGGTGGTGGACCCGATGCTGGCCACCGGCAATTCGGCCATCGCAGCCGTCGAGCGCCTCAAGGAGCTGCACCCCAAGTCGATCAAGTTCGTCTGCATCCTGACCTGCCCCGAGGGTGTGGCGGCGCTGCAGAAAGCCCATCCCGACGTGCCGATCTACACCGCTGCGATCGACCGCGAGCTCAATTCGCACGGCTACATCCTGCCGGGCCTGGGCGATGCGGGCGACCGTATCTTCGGCACCAAATAAGAGAGAGTGATCGTGTCGAAGACCTGCCTGCTGCGGCCGGCTGCCGCTTTGCTGTGCCTGTTGCTGGCCGGCCCGCTGGCGGCCGCGCCTTTCACCCCCGCCAACGACAACGACATCGTTGGGCGCCTGCCCGGCGGCGCCGGCGACCCGGCCGTGCGCCGCGTGGAGTCGCTGCGCAAGCAGCTCGCCGCGCGGCCTGGCGACGGCGCGCTGCGCCTGGACATCGCGCGCCGGTATTTCGAGCTGGCGATGGCACAGGGCGACCCGCGCTTCGTCGGTTACGCCTCGGCCACCATCGCGCCGCTGCTGGCAACGGCGGACAACAACGCCGGCTACTGGGTGCTGCGCGGCCTGATCGAGCAGTACAGCCACGACTTCCCGGCCGCGCTGGCCAGCCTGGACCGCGCCTCGAAAATCGACCCGTCCAGCGC
>JACMQP010000615.1 GCA_014376915.1 Ramlibacter sp. | reverse complement strand
TGCCGATGCGCAGCGCCGCGTCGTCGCCGGTCTTGATGTTGAAGTCACCGGTGGTGCGCAGGTAGTTGCCGTCGCCGACCGTGACGTTGACCTCCTGCTCGGTGGTCAGGCGCGGCACCATGCTGACCTGGTTGACCACGCCGCCGGTGGAGCCGCGACCGAACAGCATCGAGGCCGAGCCGCGCAGCACCTCGATCCGGTCGTCGTTGAACGTGTCGCGGTTGTATTGCGCGATGTCGCGCATGCCGTCCAGGTAGATGTCGCCCGAAACGCTGAAGCCGCGCAGCCGGATGTTGTCGCCGATCCGCCCGCCTTCGCCGGCCTCGAAAGTGATTCCGGGCACGTTGCGCAGCGCCTCCCTGAACGAGTCCTTGCCCTGGTCCTGCAACAGCTTGTCGTTGATCACCGTGAGCGACTGCGGGATGTCCCTGGCCGCGCTGGGCGTCTTGCCGATGCTGGTGATTCCGCTCTGGTAGGTCTCGCTGTCGCGGTCGCGCTTGCCGTGGATGACGACTGGTGCCAGGGCGCCGGATTCACTCTGGGCCCAGCTGGAAACCGATGCTGCGAGCAGCAAGGCGCCGAGCGGGAGCAGCGTGTCGCGCGAAGCGCCGGGCGGGACGGACGAGGGAGCATGGAACGGAACGCGATGAGCCAAGGTGGCCTCCGATCAAAGGTCCGCGCACGCGCGGACGGTAGGTCATGAGAGGCTGGCTAAGGCGCCGCTGGGGCAGGTGGCTGGCCGATGAATCGGGATTCTAATCTAAATGAGAATCGATCGCATCTACTCGTCAGCATAATCGGCGCATGGAGTCCAACATTCCCAAGCCCGTGGTCGTCTGCGCCGACGACTTCGCCTGCAGCGAAGGGGTATCGCTGGCGATCGTGGAGCTGGCCGGCCAGGGTCGCCTCAGCGCCACCAGCGTGATGGTGCTATCGCCGCGCTGGGTCCGCGACGCGGCGCTGCTGCAGGGGCTGCGCGGGCGCATCGACGTCGGCGTGCACCTGGACTGGACCAGTCCGCTCGCGGTCGCCGCCGGACACGGCCTGTCTCTTGGCCAGGCCATGTGGCGGGCGCTGGCGGGCGGCTTCGATGCAGGGGAAGTCACCGGCGTGATCGAGCGCCAGCTCGATGCCTTCGAAGCGCACTGGCAGGCATCCCCCGACCACATCGACGGGCACCAGCATGTGCAGCAGTTCGCGGGTATCCGCGGGCCGCTGCTCGACGTGCTGGATCGCCGCTACGGCGCCGGCGCCGGTCCATATGTGCGGGTTTCGCAGCCGGTCGGGGCCGGCCTCGGGCTCAAGGGCAGGGTGGTCGGCGCCATGGGCGCGCACGCACTGCGGTCGGCACTGGCGCAGCGGCAGCGCCGCGGGACAACGGCGCTGGTCGGCCTG
The DNA here is from genome assembly GCA_014376915.1 of Ramlibacter sp. Next base: position 5,848 of record JACMQP010000615.1, on the reverse strand, counting down.
TACAGCTTCGGCGGCACCGGTGCGGATTACGCCGCGCGAGTCGATGGCTGGCTGCGCGACGCGCCAGCCGGCAGCGTGTTGATGTGCCATCCGGCAGACCGGGCCGATGCGGACGATGCCATCGGCGCGGCGCGGCGGCGCGAGTTCGACTTTTGGCGCAGCGATGGCGCTAGCGGCTGCCTGAGGCGGGCGAATGCCGTTCCGGCGCGGGGCCCAGCCCCAGCCCCAGCCGTTCGCTGACCAGGTAGATCGGCCGCCGTTTTACCTCGTCGTAGATGCGGCCGACGTATTCGGCCAGCACGCCGATCGACAGCAACTGGATGCCGCTCAGGAACATCATCGCCACGACGATGGTCGCGAAGCCGGGCGCCGCGATGCCCCAGTAGAAGTATTCGAAGATCACCCATGCGCCGTACCCCAGCGATGCCAGCGCCAGCAGGAAGCCGACGACGCTCAGCGCCCGCAGCGGCGCCGTGGAAAAAGCCAGCATGCCGGTCATGGCCAGCCTGAAAGCGCCGCGGATGCCGAAGTGGGTGCGGCCCTGGGCCCGCGGCAGCGGCTCGTAGTCCAGCGCCAGGCTCTGAAAGCCGACCCACGCGTACAAGCCCTTCATGAAGCGGTTGCGCTCTGGGAGCGCCCTGAGCGCTTCCACCACTTTTCGGTCCATCAGCCGGAAGTCGCCCGCGCCGGCCGGGATGTCGATCGCGCTGCCCCAGTTGATCAGGCGGTAGAAGGTCTTGATCATCTGCACGTGCAGTCGCGACTGGTCGTCGCGCACCCGCCGCACGCCGTAGACCACGTCGGCCCCTTCGCGCCACCCCTGCAGCATCCGCGCGACCAGGTCGGTGGGATGCTGGCCGTCGGCGTCCACGAACAGCACCAGGTCGCCGCCGGCCGCCTCCATCCCCGCGGTCAGGGCGGCTTCCTTGCCGAAGTTGCGCGACAGCCGCAGGAGCACCAGTTCGGGATTGGCCTGGGAGAGTTGCCGGACGATCGCGCAGGTGGCGTCCTTGCTGCCGTCGTCGACTGCGATCACCTCGACCCGCCCGAACAATGGCCGCAGGGTGGCCAGCATGCCGGTCAAGGTCGTTTCGAGGCTGGCGGCCTCGTTGTAGGCGGGGATCACGCAGGAGATCGACGGGCTGGAATTGAGGCGCTGGGGCATCAGCCGATGTTAAAGCGGCGCGGCGCCCGAGCCGGTTTTCCGGTTTGCCGCGCACACACGCTGTGGGAAACGTCCCACGGATGCACAGCGGCTCGGAAGGGCCCGGACTGCGAGCGCATCAACGTCAACGAGAACGACGCGCTGCGCGACTAGGCCGAGAAGACGCGCGAGTTCTTGAAGAACAGGTAGCGTCAGGCGCGGTTACACCGCGCCTTCGAACAGCATCACCTCCACCTCGTCTCCCGCGGCGACGTTGCTTTGGGCGTGATGCAGCACGATGAGGCCGTTGGCCTGGACCATCGAGCTCAGCACGCCGGAGCCCTGGTTGCCCGTGCTGCGCACCACCAGGCCACCGTCTCGTGAGCAATCGACGATGCCGCGCTGGTATTCGGTGCGCCCGGGCTTCTTGCGGATCGCTTCCTGGCTGCGCGCCTTGAGCAACGGCATTGGCTGCGGCCGGGCGCCCATCATCTGCAGCAGGGCAGGCCGAACGAATGCAAGGAAGGTGACCATCACCGCGACCGGATTGCCCGGCAGGCCGAACAGCACTGCATTGCCAATTCGGCCGACCGCCATCGGACGCCCCGGTCGCATCGCGATGCGCCAGAAAGCCACGTCGCCGAGCTTCTTCATCATCGCGCGGGTGTAGTCAGCCTCCCCGACGCTGACGCCGCCACTGGTAATGATGGCGTCGGCCCGCGTTGCCGCCTGCGCGAAGGCGGCTTCGAGCAACGCCGGATCGTCGCGCACCACGCCCATGTCGATCATCTCGCAGCCCAGCCGCCTCAGCAGGCCGAACACGGTGTAGCGGTTGCTGTCGTACACGGCGCCTTCGCGCGGCGCTTCACCCAGATTCAAGATCTCGTCGCCGGTGGAAAAATACGCCACCCGCAGCCGGCGCCGCACCTTGACGCTCGAAACGCCCAGGCTCGCCACCAGTCCGCAAGCGGCGGGCAACAGCCGCTCACCGGCGAGCAGGGCCGGCCGGCCCTCTTGCAGGTCCTCGCCCTTGAGCCGGCGGTTGTCTCCGGTCTGCAGCAGGCCGGCAGGGATCGTGATCGTGCTGCCATCCAGGGAAACGAATTCCTGCGGCACCACCGTATCCACGCCGGCCGGCATGATCGCGCCGGTCATGATCTTCACGCATTGGCCGGCCGCCACCTGGCTCTGCCAGGCCTTGCCCGCCAGCGCGGTCCCCACGACTTCCAGCGCGAGCGGCGCGTCGGCGCGCAACTGCTCGCCGGCGAAGGCGTATCCGTCCATCGCGGAGTTGTCGTGCGGCGGGACGTTCAACGGCGAGATCAGGTCTTGCGCCAGAACCCGCCCCAGCGCGTCGAAGATGCCGACATCTTCGCTCTCGCGCACCGGTTCCACCAGCTCGGACAGGAAGACGTTGACGTCCGGCGCGCTCAACGCCTGAGGGTCGTAGCCCTGCAGCCGGGCCGCGATCTGCGCGATGCTCTTCATCTTTGCTCGAGCTGGTGCAGTTCGGCCAGCGTGTTGGCGTTGAAGAAAGCGCTCGGAGCGTCGCCGGGCAAGTTGAACGGGACGATCACGGTGTGCTGTTGCGCGGTCCACGCGTCGATCTTGCGGCCGCCGCCCTGGGTGAATCGCATCAGACTTTCCAGGAGCTCGCGGCGCAGCAGGCAGAACACCGGCTGCGGGCGCAGTTGCCCGTCTTCTTCAGGTGCCGCGGCCATCGCGATCTCGGCGCGGTTCTGATCGGCCGCCTGTGACAGCCGCGCGACCAGGTCCTGCGGAAACAGCGGCGTGTCGCAGGGCACAGTCAGCAACCACGGCGTTTCGCAGCGCTCCAGCCCGGTCAGGAAGCCGGCGAGGGGGCCGGCGTAGTCGCTAATGCCGTCGGGCCAGACCGGCGCGCCGAAGGCCTCGTAAGCCGCCAGGTTGCGGTTGGCGTTGACCATCAGCTCGCCGACCTGCGGCTGTAGCCGCATCAGCGTGTGCAACACCAGCGGCATGCCATTGAAATTCTGCAGGCCCTTGTCGACCCCGCCCATGCGCGAGCCGCGCCCGCCGGCCAGCACCAGCCCCGTGATTTCCGACGCGCCGGTCATTCAACCTCCGCCGGGTCGGCCCAAGGAGGCTGGGACCCCGCAGGAGGCTGCGCAGCAAATTTGTCGGCAAGCGTGGGGGTCATCTTCAGCCTCCGATGTAGCTCATCTCGACGCGCCGGGCCCCCGTGCCGGTTTCCGGCGCCAGCGTACTGCGCAGCTCGGAATAGCGGTCGGTGCGGCCCTGCCAGATGTGGCCGATGGCAGATGCCAACTGGTCGTCGGTCGCCATCCCGCGCACGAGCGAGCGCAGGTCGTGGCCCTGGGTGGCGAACAGGCACAGGTACAGCTGGCCTTCGGTGGAAAGCCGCGCGCGGTTGCAGTCGCCGCAAAAGGCCTGGGTCACGCTGCTGATGACGCCGATCTCGCCGGCCTGCACGTCGTGCTGCCCGCTGGAGTCCGCATAGCCCCATCGCTCCGCCGTCTCGCCCGGGGCCGATGGCTCGAGCTGGATCAGCGGCAACTCGGCGCCGAGGTGGCGGACCAGGTCCGCCGAGGGCATCACCTCGTTCATGCGCCAACCGTTGGTGGCGCCGACGTCCATGTATTCAATGAAGCGCAGCACGATGCCGCTGCCGCGGAAGTGCCGTGCCATCGGCAGGATCTCGTGCTCGTTGGTGCCGCGCTTGACGACCATGTTGACCTTGATCGGCCCGAGGCCGGCTTCCTGCGCGGCGGCGATGCCCTTGAGCACCTCGGCCACCGGGAAGTCGACATCATTCATCGCGCGGAACACGCCATCGTCCAGGCCGTCCAGGCTCACTGTGACGCGCTGCAGCCCGGCGGCCTTCAGCGCCTTGGCCTTGCGCGCGAGCAGTGAGCCGTTGGTCGTCAGGGTCAGGTCGAGCGGCTCGCCGTCCAATGTGCGCAGGGCCGCCAGCTGTTCGACCAGGATCTCGATGTTCTTGCGCAGCAGCGGCTCGCCACCGGTGAGCCGGATCTTGCGCACGCCGTGGGCGACGAACTGCTTTGCGATCCGCGTGATCTCCTCGAAGGTCAGCAGGTCGGCATGCGGCAGGTAGGGGTAGTCCTTGTCGAACACTTCCTTGGGCATGCAGTAGCTGCAGCGGAAGTTGCAGCGGTCCGTCACGCTGATGCGCAGGTCGCGTAGCGGCCGCCCCATTCCGTCGGACAGCAACCCGGTGGCCGCGATCGGCTGCGCCGGTGGCGCCGTCGCCCGCGCCGCGACGCGCTGGTCGATCAGAGGAATAACGCGTGCAGCCATAACCCGATTGTCAGGCTTCCCTGCCGCCGGCCTGAATCCATACCCCTGAAAGGAATGCGGCTTCGTCATCGGGCCTTCAACCGTGTCGGATCGCGACGGTCTTGAGCGTGGTGAAACCGTACAGCGCCTCGAAGCCCTTTTCGCGGCCGTAGCCGGACGACTTGACACCGCCGAATGGCAATTCGACGCCCCCGCCAGCACCGTAATTGTTGATGAAGACCTGGCCGCTGCGAATCCGCCTGGCCATCCGGAACTGGCGGCCGCCGTCGCGGGTCCAGACGCCGGCCACCAGCCCGAACTGTGTGGCGTTGGCCAACTGCACCGCCTGGTCCTCGTCCTTGAAGCTCATTGCCGCCAGCACCGGCCCGAACACTTCCTCCTGCGCCAGCCGGTGGTCCACCGGGACGTCGCGCAACAGCGTGGGAGCCTGGTAGTAGCCGGTCTCCGGCGCTTCGTCCACCACCTGGCCTTGCGCCACCATGGCGATGCCGGCGTGCTGCGCGTCCGACAGGAAATCCCAGACCCGCTGCTGTTGGCTTGCGCGGATCAGCGGACCGACGTCCAGGTCCATCGCCGCCGGGCCGACGCGCAAAGCCGCGAAGGCCGTGCCCAGGCGCGCCAGCAGCGGCTCGTAAATCGATTCCTGTACCAGCAGGCGCGACCCGGCCGAGCAGGTCTGGCCAGCGTTCTGCACGATGGCATTGATCACCATCGGCAGCGCGGCGTCGAGGTCAGCATCCGCGAAGATGATCTGCGGGCTCTTGCCGCCGAGCTCCAGCGTGACCGGGCAGTGCCGCTCGGCGGCCACCTGCTGGATGAGCGTGCCGACCTTGGGGCTGCCGGTGAAGCTGATGTGGTCGATGCCCGCGTGCCGGGCCAGCGCGTCACCGACTTCGTGGCCGTAGCCGGTGACGATGTTGATCGCTCCGGCCGGGAAGCCGACTTCCGCGGCGAGCTGCGCGACCCGGATCAACGACAGGCAGGCGTCCTCCGCCGGCTTGACCACACAGACGTTGCCCGCGGCGAGTGCGCCGCCGATGCTACGCCCGAAGATCTGCATCGGGTAGTTCCAGGGAATGATGTGGCCGGTGACGCCGTGCGGCTCGCGCCAGGTCAACACGCTGTAGCCGTCCAGGTAGGGAATGGTGTCGCCATGCAGCTTGTCGCAGGCGCCGGCATAGAACTCGAAGTAACGCACCAGGGCCAACGCATCGGCCATGGCCTGTTTGGTCGGCTTGCCGCAATCGCGCTGCTCGATCGCCGCCAGTTCCTGCGCGTGTTCGGCAACCTTGGCCGACAGCCGCATCAGCAGGCGGCCGCGTTCGGCGGCGCTCAGCTTTGACCAGACTGCGTCGTAACACTGGCGCGCCGCATGGACGGCCAGGT
>JACMQP010000123.1 GCA_014376915.1 Ramlibacter sp. | reverse complement strand
TCGGTGAGACGCTCGGTCGTGCGGACGCGCAGGACAGAGATTTCACGGTGGGTGTCGTTGTTCATGTTCTTTCCTCAGGCCAGCAGGTGCCGCGCCAGCAAGACCGTGGCGAAGCCGGCGCCCATGAAGGCGAGCGTGGCGACCAGTGAACGCGGCGACAGCCGCGACAGGCCGCAGACCCCGTGGCCGCTGGTGCAACCCGAGCCGTAGCTGGTGCCCCAACCCACCAGCAGGCCGGCGATCACCAGCACCGACCAGCCCGCCTCGATGCGTGGCACGGCGGCGGGGTTGACCAGAGCCCAGGCCGTGGGCGCGACGAGCAGGCCGGCGATGAAGAACAGGCGCCAGCCGGTGTCGCCGCGCTGCGGCCGGAGCAGCCCGCCGAGGATGCCGCTGATGCCCAGCACCCGGCCATTGAGCAGGATGAAGATGGCTGAGGCGACGCCCAGCACGATACCGCCGGCCAGCGACGCCAACGGCGTGAAGTGGCTCCAGTCGATCGTCATGGGCGGCTCTTGCGGGCGGGGCGCGCCGGCCGGGCCGGCTCGCAGAACTGGTCGTACAGCACCTGCAGCACGGCCAGCGCCTGGTCGCTGGCGATACGGTAATAGATGCTCTTGCCGTCGCGGCGCGTTGCCACCACCCGGGCGTCGCGCAGCACGGCGAGCTGCTGCGACAGCGTGGGCTGCGAGATGCCGACCGCGCCTTCCAGCTCGCCGACGTTGCGCTCGCCCTGCGCCAGCTCGCACAGCAGCAGCAGCCGGTCGGGGTTGGCCAGCACCTTCATCAGGGCGCAGGCGGATTGCGCTGCTTCGCGCATCGCGTCCATTTCGATCAGCTCATTGCTCATGGGGTCCCACTTCCGACAACATTCTACGAATCAATAGATTATAAAACCTCTAAGCTTGCGCTGCCGGCCCCCTAGAATCGGCAAGCTATGACCGATGCCGCACTCGCCTCCCTCACCCAACAGGTTCTCTGGGCCGCCTTCGCCATCGGCCTCGCCTTCGGCGCCATCACCCAGCGCACCGGCTTTTGCACCATGGGCGCCGTCAGCGACGTCGTCGCCATGGGCGACTGGACCCGGATGCGGCAATGGGCGCTCGCCTCCGGCGTGGCGATGCTCGGCTTCGCAGCGATGGCCTGGACCGGCGTCATCAACCCCGACAAGACGCTCTACGCCGCGACCCGCTGGCTCTGGCTCTCGGCTCTGGTCGGCGGCGCCATTTTCGGCTTCGGCATGGTGCTGTCCTCGGGCTGCGCCAGCAAGACGCTGGTGCGGGTGGGCGGCGGCAGCCTGAAATCGCTGGTGGTGATGGTGGTGCTGGGGGTCGCCGGGTTCGCGACGCTCAAGGGCATCACGGCCGTCTGGCGCACCGCCACGGTTGACCGCGTCGTCGTCGAGACGGCGGGCCAGGCCAGCCTGCCGGTGTGGCTGTCCCAGCTGCTGCCGGTGAGCGTCCCGGTGGCAGCGCTGGCGATCGCGCTGGTGCTCGGGCTGGCGCTGGTCGCCTGGGCGCTGGCCAACCGCGAATTCCTCGGCCACGGCAACAACGTATTCGCCGGCGTCGGCGTCGGTGCGGCGGTGCTCGCCATGTGGTGGGTCACTGGCCACCTGGGCCACATCGCCGAGCATCCGCAGACGCTGGAAGAAGGCTTCCTGGCGACCAATTCGACGCGCGCCGAGGGCCTGAGCTTCGTGTCGCCGATCGCCTACACGCTGGACTGGCTGATGTTCTTTAGTGACAAGAGCAAGCTGCTCAGCGTCGGCATCGTGACGGTGGTCGGCGTGATCGTCGGCTCGGCCGCCGTCGCGCTGGCGCAGCGCAGCTTCCGCTGGGAAGGTTTCGGCAACACGGCGGACGTCGGCCACCACCTAGCGGGCGCGGTGCTGATGGGTGTGGGCGGCGTGACGGCGATGGGCTGCAGCATCGGCCAGGGCATCACCGGCGTCTCGACGCTGAGCGCGACCAGCTTCGTCGCCGTGGCTGCGATGATCGCCGGCGCCACTGCCGGCATCAAGTACCAGATGTGGCGCCTGGACCGTTTGGTCTAGGTCTGGATCCTGGCTCCAGGCCGGGATGGCAGCTAGGCTTCCAGGCGCAAATTCGAATCGCGGATCACCCCGCGCCAGCGCGCCAGGTCGCCGATCACCTGCGCCTTGAACATCTCGGGGGAACTCTTGACCGGCGTCGCACCGGAATTGAGCAGCCGTGTGTGCACTTCATCGGTGGCAAGCGTCTGGCGTAGCGCGGCATCGAGCCTGGCGACGATCGCCGGCGGCGTGCGCGCCGGCGCCATCAGGCCGACCCATGAGTTGATGTCCATGCCGGCGATTTCCTTGTAGCCCAGCTCCGCCATCGTCGGCACGCCCGGCAGCACCGGCGAGCGGTGCGCGCTGGTCACGGCCAGGCCCTTGAGGATGCCAGCCCGGATGTCGCCCGACGTGGCGGGCACTGCCGCCAGCATCAGCGGAATCTGGCGCCCCAGCACCTGGGCCCGCGCGTCGCCGCCGCCACGGTACGGAATGTGCACCGCATAGATGCCGACCCGCTGCTTGAGCAGTTCCATCGTCAGGTGCCCGGTGCTGGCGACGCCCGCGGTTCCGTAGTCGTAGACGCGGCTGCCGCTGCCCGAGCCGATCATGCTGCGCGAGAG
>JACMQP010000614.1 GCA_014376915.1 Ramlibacter sp. | reverse complement strand
CGCATCATGTGCGACAGGTGATCGAAGGCTGGGCGCGCGGTGGCGGACACCGGCTCGGAACCACTTTCGCGGGCCGCGAGCAACGGATCCCGGTGGATGCCGTTGACGCGGAACTCGAAGTGCAGGTGCGGGCCGGTGGCCCAGCCGGTGGCGCCCACGGCGCCGATGTTCTGGCCCTGCTCGACCTTTTCGCCCGGGCGGACGTTGATCCGGCTCAGGTGGGCATAGACCGTTTCGGTGCTGTTGCCGTGCTTGACGATGACGACGTTGCCGAAGCCGTTTTGCACGCCGGCAAACTCCACCGTGCCGTCGCCGACCGTGCGCACCGAAGTGCCGGTCGGCGCGCCGTAGTCGACGCCCAGATGGGCCTTCCACTCCTGCAGGATCGGGTGGAACCGCATCGCGAAACCGCTGGTGACGCGGGAGAACTCCATCGGCGAGGCCAGGTAGGAATGGCGCAGGCTGCGGCCGTCCAGCGTGTAGTAGCCGCCCTTGTGGCCCGGCTCCTCGAACCACATGGCCTGGTAGGTCTTGCCGCCGTTGACGAACTCGGCCGACAGGATGCGGCCGCTGCGCATCGGCTCGCCGTCGGCTTCGAGCGCCTCGTAGACGATGTTGAAGCGGTCGTTGCGGCGCAGCGCCCGGTGGAAGTCGATCTCGGAGGAGAAGATGTCGGTCAGCTGCGTGGCGACCGCTTCGGGAATCCGCGCTTCGTCGGCGGCGGCGAACAGCGAGGTGCGGATCGCGCCGCTGGCCAGCCGGGTCGATGCGGTGAGCCGAGCACTTTCGATGCGCGAGGCGAACTGGCCGGCGCGCGTGCGCTCGATCACAAGTCGGCGGAAGGTGCCGTCGCCCTCGGGCGCCCAGCGCACGGTCAGCTTTTCCAGCTGGTGGCCGTCGGTGGCCTCGGCCGTCACGGTGCGACCCGCGCGGCCCAGCACGACGCTGCGGTAACTCGGCTCGTTGCGCAGGTAAGTGGCAGCGGCGAGGTCATCGACCCCAAGCCGTGTCATCAGCGCTTCCACGGTATCGGTGGCGCGCGTCACGTCGGAGCGGAACAGTTTCAGGCGCTGCACGTCCAGCGCGTCGCCCTGCAGTGCCAGCGGCAGCGGCTGGACGCTTTCAAGCACCTGGCGCACCGGCAAGGCCGACGGGTCCGGACCCAGCGAGGCCACGGCGAAGGCGCCCCCGCCGCCACCCAGCAACAGCGCAGCCACGACGGCCGTCACGTGTCTGGGATGATGTCGGAGTGCGTGTGCGGCGCGGGCCAGCAACATTTTGCCGGCGGCGATCAAACCGTTGTTCAAAACGAAGAATCCTTTGTTTGTCTTGCCGGACGGATCCTACGCGATGGCGGGGCCGATCCTGACGCTTGCAACACCGACGGGGGCTGGGCAGTTTTCCGGCATTTAGAATGCCGCTGCTGCCGATCGGGTGCCGGAGTATGACATCCCCTGGTCCTCCAACACCCAAAAACTCCTTATGAATCAAGCTTCTGTTACAAAAAATCATCCCGTGACCGAGGCTGTCAAAGAGGCCCTGGCGGTGTCCCTTCGGGGCGCGGACGAGCTGCTGCCCGTGGAGGACTGGACCTACAAGCTGGCAAGGTCGGCGGCCACAGGCGTGCCGTTGCGGATCAAGCTCGGCCTTGATCCGACCGCACCGGACATCCATATCGGCCATACGGTCGTGCTGAACAAGATGCGCCAGCTGCAGGACCTGGGCCACACCGTGATCTTCCTCATCGGCGACTTCACCTCGATGATCGGCGACCCTTCCGGGCGAAATACGACCCGGCCACCGCTGACAGCCGACCAGATCAGGGCCAATGCCGAGACCTATTACCGGCAGGCCAGCCTGGTGCTGGACCCGGAAAAAACCGAGATTCGGTACAACAGCGAATGGAGCGACCCGCTGGGTGCCCGCGGAATGATCCAGCTGGCGGCCAAATACACGGTGGCGCGGATGATGGAGCGCAACGATTTCCACGACCGTTTCAAGTCCGGCGCGTCCATCAGCGTCCACGAATTCCTTTACCCGCTGATGCAGGGCTATGACTCGGTGGCTTTGAAAAGCGACCTCGAGCTCGGCGGCACCGACCAGAAGTTCAACCTGCTGATGGGCCGTCACCTGCAGCAGGAGTACGGCCAGGAGCCGCAGTGCATCCTGACCATGCCGTTGTTGGAGGGGCTGGATGGCGTCGAGAAGATGTCCAAAAGCAAGAACAATTACATCGGTATCAGCGAAGAGCCGAACACCATGTTCGCCAAGGTGCTGTCGATCTCGGACACGCTGATGTGGCGCTGGTTCACGCTGCTGAGCTTCCGTAGCGAGGCCGAGCTCGCCGCTCTCAGTCGGGAGGTGGCGGGCGGCCGCAATCCAAAGGACGCCAAGGTCATGCTGGCCAAGGAAATCACGGCTCGCTTCCACAGCGCCCAGGCCGCCGACGCGGCCGAACAGGACTTCAACAACCGCAGCAAAGGTGGCGTCCCGGACGAAATTCCGGACGTCAGCCTCAGCGGCGCGCCGATCGCCATCGGCGCGTTGCTCAAGCACGCTGGACTGGCACCTTCGACGTCCGAAGCCAACCGGTTGATCGACGGCGGCGGCGTGCGGATCGATTCGTCCGTCGTCAGCGACAAGGGCCTCAAGCTGGAGGCGGGGACCTATGTGGTGCAGGTCGGCAAGCGCAAATTCGCGCGCGTGACGCTGGCCTGAGAGATTGGGGTGGTCACGGCGCCCGGATTGTGCCTGCGCCACAATCGGCGCCATGGACCTAAGATCCGCGGCGAAAGCCGCTTCCCCGATCTTGCTGCTGCGGTTGTCGATCATTGTGGCGATCATCACCATCGCGATGAAGACCACGGCGTGGTGGATCACCGATTCGGTGGGCCTGCTGTCGGATGCAATGGAGTCGCTGGTCAACCTGGCGAGCGCCGCGTTCGCGCTGACGATGGTGACCATCGCGCGCCGTCCGGCCGACGCCGATCATCCTTACGGCCATCACAAGGCGGAATATTTTTCATCCGGCTTCGAGGGGCTGATGATCATCGTCGCCGCCGTCGGCATCGCCTGGGCGGCCGCGCAGCGCCTGTACCATCCGCAGCCGATCGGCATGCTGGGCTGGGGCCTCGCGCTGTCGGTGCTGAGTTCCGCCATCAACGGCGCGCTGGCGTGGGCGATGCTGCATTCGGCGCGCCAGCACCGCTCCATGGCGCTGGAGGCAGATGCTCGCCACCTCGTCACCGACGTCTGGACCTCTGCCGGCGTGGTGCTGGGAGTTGGCCTGGTGGCGCTGACCGGCTGGCAGTGGCTGGATCCCGCGGTGGCGATCGCCGTCGCGCTCAACATCCTGTGGGAGGGCGCGCACCTGATGTGGAAGTCGTCGCAGGGACTGATGGACGAGGCGCTGGAGCCCGAGGTGCTGGCGGAAGTCGAGAACACGCTGGCCGGCTTCCACCATCCCACGATCCGCTTCGACCACCTGTCGAGCCGCCGCTCCGGCCAGCGTCGCTTCGTCGACCTGCACATGCACATGCCGGCCGACTGGACGCTGCGCCGCGCCGCGGCCGTGCGAGGTTCGGTGGAGCAGGCGCTGATGAGTGCGGTGCCCGGGTTGCGGGCGACGATCCAGCTGCTGCCGAATGACGTCGAGGTGCATTCGCTGGACGAGGACGACCTGATTTGATCAGCGTGATCCCGCGTCACTGGCGACAACGATCGCGCTGCGGCTGACCTGACGCATGTCAGTAGGGGTTGTCGAACCCCAGCGCCGCAAGCAGAAGGATTTCGAGCGTCTCCATCGTGAGCGCGTCGGCTTCGTCGGTTTCGTGGTCGTAGCCCTGGGCGTGCAGCGCGCCGTGCACCAGCAGGTGAGCGTAGTGGGCCTGCAGCGCCTTGCCCTGTTCGGCGGCCTCGCGCTCGACCACCGGACCGCACAGGACCAGGTCGGCCAGCACCACCGGTTGCCGCGCGTAGTCGAAGGTCAGCACGTTGGTCGCGTAATCTTTACCCCGGTACTGGCGGTTCAGCGCCCGGCCTTCGTCCTCGCCGACGATGCGCACCGAGATCTCGGCCGGCGCGGCCAGCGCGTGGGAAATCCAGCGGTTGACCGTGGGCCGCCGCAGCACGGCGCGGTGCTCCGCCACGCGGGGAAAGGCGGCAAACTGCAGGTTCAGGTCGAGCGTGGGCAGCGGACTACTTGGCATCGCGCTTGCCGGCCGCGTCGTACGCGTCGACGATCCGCGCCACCAGCGGGTGGCGCACCACGTCCTTGCTGGTAAACCGGGTGTGGGCGATGCCCTTGACGCGCTTCAGGATGTACTCGGCCTCGACCAGGCCCGACAGCTGGCCCTTGGGCAGATCGATCTGGCTGACGTCGCCGGTCACTACCGCCTTGGCGCCGAAGCCGATTCGGGTGAGGAACATCTTCATCTGCTCGGGAGTGGTGTTTTGCGCCTCGTCCAGGATCACGAAGGCGTTGCTCAGCGTGCGGCCGCGCATGAAGGCCAGCGGGGCGATCTCCAGCGCCTGGCGTTCGAACGCCTTGGTCACTTTCTCGAATCCCATCAACTCGTACAGCGCGTCGTACAGCGGCCGGAGATACGGGTCGACTTTCTGGCTCAGGTCGCCGGGCAGGAAGCCCAGCTTCTCCCCAGCCTCCACCGCGGGCCGGGTCAGCACGATGCGCTGCACCGCGCTGCGCTCCAGCGCATCGACCGCGCAGGCGACGGCCAGGTAGGTCTTGCCGGTGCCGGCCGGTCCGATCCCGAAGGTGATGTCGTGGGTGGCGATGTTCTCCAGGTACAAGCTCTGGGTGGGCGTGCGGGCCTTCAGGTCGGTGCGGCGCGTGTGCAGGATGATCGCCCCGTCCCCGTCCGCTTCCATCCCGGCGTCGCCGGCCAGCATCAGCTGCAGCTGGTCCGCCGCGACCGGCCGTGCGGCGACTTCGTAGAGGGCCTGCAGCACCTCCATCGCTCGCTGGGCCTTGGCCTTGGGGCCATCCACCTTGAACTGCTCGTGACGGTGGGCGATGCTCACCTGCAGCGCAATCTCGATGGTTCGCAGATGTTCGTCCATGGAACCGCACAGGTGGTTGAGGCGCGCGTTGTTCGGCGGCGAGAAGGTGTGTCTGAGAATCAAGCTGATAATTCCGGTGGAGGATTCCAATGATAGGCAGATTAACCGGAACGCTGAGTGACAAGAACCCGCCGCAGCTGCTGGTGGACTGCAACGGCGTCGGCTACGAGGTCGACGTGCCCATGAGCACGTTCTACAACCTGCCGCCGGTG
>JACMQP010000613.1 GCA_014376915.1 Ramlibacter sp. | reverse complement strand
CCAGGCCTGCCGCTTCGGTCTCGACGCGGTGTACGTGGATCCGGTGAGCGGCGAGCACATGGCGCTGCGCGACCACATCGTGCTGACGATGAAGCAGATCGACGCCCATGCGGTAGCGGTCGCCGCTGCGACCGGGATCGACCTGCTGAAGCTGTCGACCGACATGGGCGCCAACGACGCCAGATGGCTGCGCGAGCGCCAGGCCAAGGAACGTCTACTGGCGGAAGTGAGCCGGCAGGCGGCGGAGCGGTTCCGCGGCGCGCGGCGCTGACGCTGCCGGCCCGGAAGCCGGCGGCATCAGCCCGCCGCCCGGCCCTGCTCCTGCTCCAGCCACGCGGCCTCGTCTTTGAGCTTGCCGATGGCCAGGTACAGCGCGCCCAGCTCGCCCCGGTGCTGCGCGGCCAGACGGCGCAGGTGGCGGCGGCCTGCCGGCAGCAGGTGCACCTGCACCTGGCGCCGGTCGGTAGGGTCGCGCCGCCGCTCCACCAGCCCCGCGTCCTCGCAGCGCGTCACCAGCGCCACCGTTCCATGGTGCTGCGACTGCAGCCGCTCGGCAATCTCGCCAATGGTCGCCCACTCGCGTCCGGGGAAGCCGCACACATGCAGCAGCAGCTGGTACTGCAGCGAGGTGATGCCATCCGCCGCCGCCACATCCTCGCTGAAGCGCATGAACATGCGCAGCTGGTAGCGAAAGTTCGAGAGGGCCTCGAAAGTGGCCTTGGTGGGCGGTGCGGTCTTGGGCAGTGTCATGGGCTGCCCAATTACAACATCGGCCGGGTTCCCCGGGTGTGTGATGCACTACCGACTGGACAGGGAAGACTGGCTTCCTGCGCCTGCCAGCGCAGCCCCTTCCCGGCTTTCAGGGAGAAAGGCCATGACTTCCTTGCTCACTCGTTACCTCGCCGCCGGCGTGCAGGCCGGCCGCGGTGACAGCGGCCCGCGATCGGCCGCCGCCTCCATCTCCTGCGCTTCCAGCGATTGCCGTGCGCCCGGTATGCTCGGGCCATGGGTGAATTCGAGCTGATCGAGCGCTTCTTCAAGCGCCCTGCCAAGCGCGTCGCACTCGGCGTGGGCGACGACTGCGCGTTGCTGGCGCTGGCGCCACGCATGCAGCTGGCGGTGTCGACCGACATGCTGGTCGAGGGCCGGCACTTCCTGTCGACGGTGGACCCGCTCCACCTGGGCCACAAGGCGTTGGCGGTCAACCTGAGCGACCTGGCGGCCTGCGGCGCCGCGCCGCTGGGGTTTTCGCTGGCGCTGTCGCTGCCTCTTGTGGACGAGGCCTGGCTGGAGCGCTTTTCGCGCGGGTTGTTCGCGCTGGCCGACGCCCACGCCTGCGAACTGATCGGCGGCGACACGACGCAAGGGCCGCTCAACATCTGCATCACGGTGTTCGGCGAGGTGCCTGCGGGCGGCGCGCTGCTGCGCTCCGGCGCGCGTGCCGGCGACGATGTCTATGTCAGCGGCACGCTCGGCGACGCGCGGCTGGCGCTGGAAGTGTTCCGCGGCCGGCTCCCGGTGCCGACAGCGGTGTTCGATGCGGCGCGCGCGCGACTGGAGCAGCCGACGCCACGCGTGGCCCTGGGCCTGGCACTGCGCGCAATCGCGACCGCCGCGATCGACGTGAGCGACGGCCTCGCTGGCGACCTGGGCCATGTGCTGGAGCAGTCCGGCGTCGGCGCCCGCGTCGACTGCGTCGCGGCGATGGGCCTGCTCGCCGCGCCGTCGCTTCCCCCGGCAACGGTGCTG
>JACMQP010000122.1 GCA_014376915.1 Ramlibacter sp. | reverse complement strand
GTGTGGCCGGAGGCGCTCAAGGAGCTCGGCACGCTGGTGGGCAGCGGCAAGCTGCGGCCGCGGGAATCGGTGGCGCTGGGTATCGAGGCGGCGCCCGAAGCGTTCCTGGGCCTGCTCAAGGGCCGTAACTTCGGCAAGCAGCTGGTCAAGCTGGTCTGAAGCCGGGGAGCAGCGCTTGGCCCGCCACAGCCGCACCGGCGAGGAGTTCCGCGACGACCTGCGCAGCCCCGGGTCGCGCAACGCGCGGGCCCGCCGCCTGCTCGCGCCGGCGGAACTGCTGCCGCTGACGCAGCTCTCCAGCGCCCGGTCGCTGCTGGCGATCGGCCAGACCCTGGGCCTGATCGCCGCCGCACTGGCGCTGGCGATCGCCACCTGGCCCAGTGCCTGGGTCGTCCTGAGCGTGCTGGTGATCGGCGTCTGCCAGCATGGCCTGTTCATCCTTGCGCATGAAGCCGCGCACTACCGGCTGTTCGCCGATCGCCGCGCCAATGACATCGTCGGCCGGATGCTGGGCACCATCGGCGGTGTTTCGATGTGCACCTACCGGGTGACGCACCGGCTGCACCACAACAACCTCTACACCGAAGACGACCCCGACACCGCGATCCATGGCGGCTATCCGCGCGGCCGTGCCTACCTGGCGAACAAACTGGTCCGCGACCTGCTGGCCCTGAACGCGTGGAAGACCTACGCCTATTTCTTCGGCGCGCCGGCCATCAACGACGACACCCGGCGGGTGATCCGGCCGCTGGACGACACCTCGCCCGCACTGCGCGCTGCGGCCCGCACCGACCGCTGGGTGGTGGCCGGCTTTCATCTCGCGGCGCCGCTGCTGGCGCTGGCGGCGGGCGGCTGGCAGGGCCTCGCGATGTACGCCGTGCTGTGGCTGTTGCCGCTGCTCACGGTGCTGCAGCCGATCTTGCGGCTGCGCGCCATCTTCGAGCACGGCGCGGTGCACGACCTGAGCTCGCCGCTCACGGCGGCCCGCAGCAATGTCACCGGCGGGTCGCTGGCCGGCTGGGCGGCGCGCGTCCTGCTGTTTCCGCACCACGTCAACTACCACCTGGAGCACCACCTCTATCCGGCAGTGCCGCACTACCACCTGCCCGCGCTGCACGCAGTCCTGCAGCGCAAGGGCGCGCTGCAAGGCGCGGAGGTGCGCGAATTGGGCGCGACCTGGCGGACCGTCTTTGCCGATCGGAGGACCGATGGCTGATGTCACGCACGAAGTGTTCAACCAGCCGGCGCCGCTGGCGGGCTACAACCTGTTCGAGGGCAACCGGGCCCTGCGCGATGCGCTGAAGTTCAACGCGCCGACGCTGGACACCGCCCCGCTCGCGGCGCTGGGTGCGACGCTCGGCACCGAAGCGATGCAGACCCATGCGCGCCTGGCCAACGTCCACACGCCGCAGCTGCGCAGCCACGATCGCTTCGGCCATCGGGTCGACGAGGTGGAATTCCATCCGAGCTACCACGTGCTGATGGCGGCGGCAACGGAGGCGGGGTTGCATGGGACGCCGTGGGCGAGCTCCCACCCCAACGCTCACCCGGCGGGGGAGGGAGCAAATGCGCATGTGCTGCGCGCCGCCGGCTTCATGCTGTTCACCGAACTCGAGCCGTCGATCCTGTGCCCGATCTCGATGACCTACGCCGTCACTCCGGCTTTGCGGCGCAATGCTGCGATCTATGCCGACTGGGGGCCGAAGCTGGCCAGCCGCGCCTACGATCCGGCGCACAAGCTCTGGTGCGACAAGCCGGGCCTGACGATGGGCATGGGCATGACCGAAAAGCAGGGCGGCTCGGACGTGCGCGCCAACACCACGCAGGCGGTGGCCGACGGAAGCGACGGCTGGGGCCAGCGCTTTCGGATCACGGGCCACAAGTGGTTCCTGTCGGCGCCGATGTGCGACGCCTTCCTGGTGCTGGCGCAGGCGCCGGCGGGCCTGTCGTGCTTCTTCCTGCCGCGCATCCTGCCGGACGGCAGCCGCAACGCGCTCCAGATCCAGCGCCTGAAGGACAAGCTGGGCAACAAGGCCAACGCCAGCTCCGAGGTGGAGTTCCAGGAGGCGGCGGCCTGGCTAGTCGGCGAGGAGGGCCGCGGCGTGCCGCAGATCCTGGAGATGGGCACCATGACCCGGCTCGATTGCGCGCTCGGCACCAGCGGGCTGATGCGCCAGGCGCTGGCGATCGCGCTGAACCACACGGCGCAGCGCGAAGCCTTCGGGAAAAGACTGCTGGACCAGCCGCTGATGCGCAACGTACTGGCCGACCTGGCGCTGGAATCGGAAGCATCCACCGCGCTGGCGATCCGGCTGGCGCGCGCTTTCGACAACACCGGCGACGCGCACGAGGCCGCGATGGCGCGGCTGCTGACGCCAGTCGCGAAATTCTGGATCTGCAAGCGCGGCAGCCATTTCGCGCAGGAGGCCATGGAGTGCCTGGGCGGCAACGGCTACGTGGAGGAGGGCGGCGAGGGCATCATGGCCCGGATCTACCGCGAGATGCCGGTCAACTCGATCTGGGAAGGCGCCGGCAACATCATGGCACTGGACCTGCTGCGAGCCCTGCGCAAGGCCCGGGCCGGCGCTGCGCTCGCGCACGAACTGGCGCCGGCCAAAGGCGCGCACGCGGCGCTCGACCGGATCGTCGCCGCGCTGCCGGCCCGGGTGGAGCAGATGGCCACCGAAGTCGAAGCGCGCGGGCTGGCCCAGGACGTGGCGCTGGCGGTGCAGGCAGCGCTGCTGCACCAGAGCGCGCCGGCGGCCGTCTTTGCTGCCTTCTGCGACTCGCGCCTGGGTGGCTGGATGCCGAACGCGCCGCCGGGCGGCGCGTGGGGGCCAGTCTTCGGCGCCCTGGGCGCCCAGACCGATTTCGACACCATCATCGCGCGGGCCATGCCGCGCTGACCGCAACGGAGACTCCATGCCGACCGAACTGATCCTGCACCACTACGACACGTCGCCGTTCTCCGAGAAGATCCGGCTGATCCTGGGCCGCAAGAAGCTGGCGTGGAAGTCGGTCTACATCCCGCGGATCATGCCCAAGCCCGACATGGTGGCGCTGACCGGCGGCTACCGCAAGACGCCGGTCTTGCAGGTCGGCGCCGACATCTATTGCGACAGCGCGCTGATCTGCGACGTGCTGGAGCACGTGCAGCCCGAGCCGCCGCTGTATCCGGCCCACCTCAAGGGCGTGTCGCGGGTGTTCGCGCAGTGGGCCGACGGCACCCTGTTCTGGGCCGCCATGGCCTACAACCTGCAGCCCAAAGGCGCGGCCCACATGTTCGCGGAGGCGCCGCCCGAAGCCGCGAAGGCCTTTGGCGAGGACCGCAAGGCGATGGCCGTCAACATGACGCGGTTGCGGCCGGCCGATGCCACGTCGGCCTACCGCTCCTACCTGCGGCGGATCGCGCACATGGCGGAGGAGCACGACTTCCTGTTCGGCCTCGAGCCCTGCATCGCCGATTTCGCCGCCTACCATCCGCTGTGGTTCACCCGCACGCGGGTCCCGGTACTGGCAGAGATCCTCGACATCACTCCTGCAGTGGTCGAATGGATGGACCGCATGCAGGCGCTGGGCCAGGGCCGGCCGGAGAGATTCAGCGCCGCGGACGCTTTGGAGATCGCCCGCAAGGCCGATCCGCACGAGGCCGGCAGCAACCTGCTGATCGACAGCGCGTTCCAGGACGACCACGGCATCCCGCTGGGCAGCCGGGTCACCCTCACGTCGGAAAGCTTCGGCCCCGAGCCGACCGAGGGCGACCTGATCGCCGCCACGCGAACCCACTACACGCTGCGCCGGACCGATCCGCGCGCCGGCACCGTGCATGTCCACTTCCCCCGCATCGGCTACGTATTGAAGAAGGCAGACGCAACATGATCCAGGACTTCAAGGGCAAGACAGCCGTCCTCACTGGCGCGGGTTCGGGCTTCGGCCTGGAGTGCGCGCGCATCGGCGCAACGCTGGGGATGAACCTGGTGCTGGTCGACGTGCAGCAGGACGCGCTCGACAAGGCCGAGGCGGAGATCAAAGCCGCCGGCGCGCAGGTGCTGGCACGCAAGGTCGACGTCTCGAACGCGCAGCAGATGGAAGCGCTGGCGCAGGCGGTCAAGGAGCGCTTCGGCACGCCGCATTTCGTCTTCAACAACGCCGGCGTCGGCTCCGGCGGCCTGGTCTGGGAGAACTCGGTCAAGGACTGGGAATGGGTGCTGGGCGTCAACCTCTGGGGCGTCATCCACGGCGTGCGGCTGTTCACGCCGATGATGCTGGAGGCGGCGAAGAACGACCCGTCATGGCGCGGTCACATCGTCAACACGGCGAGCATGGCCGGCCTGCTGACGCCGCCCAACATGGGTATCTACAACGTCAGCAAGCACGCGGTGGTCAGCCTCACCGAGACGCTGTACCAGGACCTGCGGCTGGTCAGCGACCAGGTCGGCGCCAGCGTGCTGTGCCCGTACTTCGTTCCCACCGGCATCAGCCAGAGCCATCGCAACCGGCCCGGCGAGATGGCCGACGAGAAGCCGACCCGCAGCCAGATGATCGGCCAGGCGATGAGCGACAAGGCCGTCGGCTCGGGCAAGATCACCGCCGCCGAAGTCGCGCAGAAAGTGTTCGATGCGATCGCCGCCGACCAGTTCTACATCTTCAGCCACCCCAACGCGCTGGCCAACGTCCAGAGCCGGATGGAAGCCATCGTCCAGGCCCAAAATCCGCCCGACCCCTTCATCGCGCGGCCGGAGATCGGCACCCAGTTGAAGGCGGCGCTGCGGGCGGCACGGTAACAATCGTCCAGGTGGCCCGAGGCTTCCCCTCGAGCCAGGGACCGGAAGGACCAATGAATCATCTCCGCGCGAACGGGCTGGATTTCGCCTATCTCGAGCAAGGCACCGGTCCGCTGGTTATCTTGCTTCACGGTTTTCCGGACACTGCGCACACCTGGGACCATCAGCTTTCGGCACTGGCCGGCGCCGGTTACCGCGCGGTCGCCCCCTTCATGCGTGGCTACCATCCGACCGGAATTCCTGCCGATGGCTTTTATGACAAGGCCACGCTGGCGACGGATATCGCCGCGTTGATCGAGGCACTGGGCGGCGGCAAGCCGGTGCACCTGGTCGGCCAGGACTGGGGAGCGATCGTGTCGTATGCCGTGCTCTGCGTTCCCGGAACTGGTCAGCCGGGCGGTGGTGATGGCGGTTCCGCACCCGGCGCAAGTTGCCAGGAGCATGCTGGATGCAAAGCACATCCACCGCTCGTTTCACTGGTGGTTCTTCCAGTTGCCCGAGCTGCCGGAGAAGGCGCTGGTCGCGAATAACTTTGCCTTTATCGACTACCTCTGGAGCTACTGGACCTCGCCGGGGCATGAGGACGCGGCGCACCTGGCCAGCATCAAGGCAATGCTCGGCGAGCCAGGCGTTCTGTCGGCAACACTGGGGTATTACCGGGCCATGCTGGATCCGCTCAAGGGCGATCCGCGGCTCGACGCGCTGCGCGCGACCATGGACCGGCCGATCGCCGTTCCGACGCTTGCACTGTGCGGCAGCGACGACCTTCGCGCCGAGCTCATGACCGATCAGGCGAAGTATTTTTGTGGCGAATACAGCTACCAGCTTGTGGCCGGGGCCGGCCATTTCCTGCATCGCGAGAAACCAGCCGAGGTGTCGCGGCTCATCGTCGACTGGCTCGGGGTCCCGAAAGGGGAAGGCAGCGGGCCTAACGGTTTCTGATCCGGGAAACAGTTTCCAGGATTTTCTCAACCGCGCCGAAGTCGGCGGGCTTGACCAAATGGTGATCGAAGCCTGCGTCCTTCGAGCGTTGGCGGTCCGTCTCCTGCCCATAGCCCGTCATCGCTGCCAGCACGATATCCCCGCGCTCAGGAAGCTCGCGAATTCGCTTTGCCACTTCCAGACCGGTGAGTCCGGGCAAACCGATGTCCAGCAGCACAAGGTCAGGCCGGAAGTCCTGCAGGACTTCGAGCGCATCCAGGCCATCGTGGGCCATCCGGACGACGTGCCCTGTCGCTTCGAGCAGATCCGAAAGGCTCTGCGCCGC
>JACMQP010000612.1 GCA_014376915.1 Ramlibacter sp. | reverse complement strand
TTCAGATAGCCCGAGAATTCGCTCTTCTCGTCGTCGAACTTCGCATGCTGCTGGTCCGCCTGGGTCTGCATGTCCATCGGCCGGTCGCGCACGTCCTGCACCGACAGCGCAGACGCGATCACCAGCACTTCATCCAGCGCCTGGCGCTCGCGGCCTTCGATGATCATCCGGCCGACGCGCGGATCCAGCGGCAGCCGGGCCAGCTCCTGGCCCAGGCGGGTGAGCTCGTTGGCGTCGTCCACCGCGCCCAGTTCGTTCAGCAGCTGGTAGCCATCGGCGATCGCCCGGCCCTGCGGCCGCTCGAGGAAGGGAAAGTCCTCCACCTGGCCCAGGTGCAGCGACTTCATCCGCAAGATGACTCCGGCCAGCGACGAGCGCAGGATCTCCGGGTCGGTAAAACGCGGCCGGGACGCGAAGTCCTTCTCGTCGTACAGGCGGATGCAGATGCCGTTGGCGACCCGGCCGCAGCGGCCGGCCCGCTGGTTCGCCGACGACTGGCTCACCGCCTCCACCAGCAATTGCTCCACCTTGCTGCGGAAGCTGTAGCGCTTGATGCGGGCCGTGCCGCTGTCGATCACGTAGCGGATGCCGGGCACCGTGAGCGAGGTTTCCGCGACGTTGGTGGCCAGCACGATCCGGCGGCCACCGTGGCTGTCGAAGATCCGGTCCTGCTCAGCCTGCGACAAGCGCGCGAACAGCGGCAGCACTTCGGAGTTGCGCGTCATCACGTCGTGGGCCAGGTGCTTGCGCAGGTGGTCGGCCGCCTCGCGGATCTCGCGCTCGCCGGGCAGGAACACCAGGATGTCTCCGGGCGCGTTGCCCTGCCACAGTTCGTCCACCGCGTCGGCGATGGCGCTGTTCAGGTCGTAGTCGCGCGTTTCCTCGAACGGGCG
Source organism: Ramlibacter sp. (assembly GCA_014376915.1). The sequence continues at coordinate 6,591 of JACMQP010000612.1, read as the reverse complement.
CCAGCGCTGCTCTACCGGGAACATCCGTCCGGAGACATACAGGATGGGAGCGGGGCCTTTCGCACTGGCGAAATGCTGGGCGAAGCGGTCGGCGTCGATCGTCGCCGAGGTCACGATGACCTTCAGGTCGGGCCGGCGCGGCAGGATCTGGCGCAGGTAACCGAGCAGGAAGTCGATGTTCAGCGACCGCTCGTGGGCCTCGTCGATGATGATCGTGTCGTAGGCTTTGAGCAGCGGATCGGTCTGCGTCTCGGCCAGCAGGATGCCGTCGGTCATCAGCTTGACCGAGGCGTCGCGCGACAGCCGGTCCTGGAACCGAACCTTGTAGCCGACCACCTCGCCCAGCGGCGTGTTGAGTTCTTCGGCGATCCGCTTGGCGACGCTGGACGCGGCGATTCGCCGCGGCTGGGTATGACCGATCAGCCGGCCCCGCATCGCAGGTGCGTCGCCATTCGCCGGCGGCGCGTTCAGCTTGCCCCGCCCCATGGCCAGCGCGATCTTCGGCAGCTGGGTGGTTTTGCCCGAGCCGGTTTCGCCGCAGACGATGATTACCTGGTTGGCCGCCAGCGCCGCCGCGATCTCGTCGCGCCGCGCCGACACCGGCAACGATTCAGGAAAAGTGATGTTCAGGGACGGCAAGACGGGCAAAATCCAAAGCCCTCGATTATGGGCGGTCGGGCCGCTCTCGCGTCAGCGCCGGTCCGTCAGCGGCAGTTCGGCGATCTCGCGCTGGTCGTGGTCGAACCAGGCCATGCGGCTGCTGAAGCTCCAGGCGGTGCGAGACATGTCCCGCGCCATGGTGACGGCGGCGGCAGCTTGCATCTGGGGAGTCGCCGCGGCCAGCACGCCGATCCCGATCTCGGCCGCCCAGGTGGCCCGGCCGGCTTCGGGGGCCGCCGGGTCCGAGGCCGTGCTCAGCGACACCGTGCCGCTCAGGCGGCGGGCCACGGTCCGCGCGATCTCCACCAGCCGCACCGGGTCCTGGGAATCGCGCGTCAGCAGCAGGAAGCCGTCCTCGCCGAGCCGACCCATCTGCACATCGGCCGGCACGCTGCGCCGCAGCCGGCCGGCGCAGATGAAGAGCGCGTGGTTAACCGCGCCCCGGCCGTGCAGTTGTTCCAGCGCGTAGAGGTTGGCGATCGAGATCGCGATCACACCGACCGGGCGGCTGTGGCCGTCGTCGGTGTGTCGGAACACGTCGCCGACCAGCTGGCCGGTTTCCGCGTGCGACCGCATCCGCGTCACCGGGTCGTAGCTCGGGCCGTGCGCCCGCACTTCACGCAGCTCGATCAGATACGAGTAGCGGGCCCACAGCGACAACGCCATCGACGTGAGGTACGCGGTGCCGGCCACCGAACTCACCGCATGGACCTGCCACGGCACCCCCTGCCGGTCCAGCGCGATCCAGCTCAGGCCGGACAGGGCCACCAGCATGAAGGACACGCCCCACACCGCCAGCCAGGCGAGCCGGTCGCCGCGCAGCGCGCTGCGGACGCAGGCGGCCAGCGCCAGCATGCCACCGAGGACGGCTGCGACGGAACTCAGGACCAGCGCCTCCCTGGGCTCGAGCGCCCAGCCTGCCAGCAGCACCGCCGCCGCCAGCCCGACCACCGACGGCAACACGAAGCGAGCCCGCTGCGGCTGCCGCAGCAGCCCGAGCAGCGCCAGCAGCATCATGCCCAGCGTGCTGGCGCTGATGACGGCCAGGTGTGCCAGGAAGCGATCCTGGGCGTCGGGGCCGCCGGGCGGCAGCCAGCCGAGGTAGGCGACGACGAACAGCGCCGAAATGATCGACGACAACGCTGCCGTGAGCGCCACACGCTGCAGGGAGCGGACGAAGGCGGCCAGCGAGCCGGCCAGCATCAGCGCCACGGCACAGAAGAACGCGCCCCAGAAGCCGGCAGCCAGGACGTCCATCAGCGCCCATCCTCGTGCACCACGCGCAACGGCCCATCCACCAGCGGCAGCTCGGAGATCTCCCGGCGGTCGCGATCGAACCAGGCGATCCGGCTGCGGAAGCTCCAGGCCGTGCGCGACATCGAGCGGGCCATGGTGACTGCCGTCGCGGGCCGCGTCGCCGGCGCCGTCGCAGCCAGCACGCCGACGCCGACATCGGCCACCCAGCTCGCGCGTCCGGCCTGCGCCGCCGTCGGATCCGAGGTGCTCAGCGACACCGGCGCGGCCAGCCGCTGCGCGACCTTGCGGGCCAGCGTCACCAGCCGCTTCGGGTCCTGGGAATTGCGCGTCAGCAGCAGAAAGCCGTCGTCGCTCAGGCGCCCCATCTCCACCTCGCCCGGCACCATGCGGCGCAGCCGGCTGGCGCAAACGAACAGCGCATGGTTGACGGCGCCTCTCCCGTGCAGCTGTTCCAGCGCATAGAGGTTGCCGATCGAGATCGCGATGACTCCGACCGGCCGCGTTTCACCGCCGTCGTGCTTGAAGAGGGCGCCGACCAGCTGCCCGGTCTCGGCATGCGAGCGCATCCGGGTCACCGGGTCGTAGCTGGGGCCGTGCGCCATCACTTCGCGCAGCTCCAGCAGGTACGAGTAGCGCGACCACGTCGCGACGGAAAACGCGGCCAGGTAGGCTGTTGCGGCGATGGCGCTGACGGCGTGTAACGGCCAGGCCTTGACGTCCTCCAGCGCGATCCAGGTCAGCCCAACCAGCGCGACGTCGACACAGAACATGCCGGCGAAGGCGACCCATGCCAGCCGGTCGCCGCGGATGGCGCTGCGGCCGGCGATGGCCAGGGCCGCGAGCCCCGCGAGGACGATGAAGAACGAGCTGAGCATCAACGCCTGCCGCGCGGTCAGGGCCCAGCCCACCAGCACCACCAGCGCCGCCAGTCCCCAGACGAGCACCGCGGCGAGGCGCCGCCGCTCGGTGTTGCTGGTCAGGCCCAGCAACGCCAGCAGCAGCAAAATCGGCAGTGCGAAGGAGATGGCGGCGATGTGGGCCAGCACCCGCTTTTCCGCGTCACCGTCGACGACCGGCAGTCCACCCAGGTACGCCAGCACGAACAGCGCGGAGACGCCGGCGAGCAGCGCCGCCCTGAGAGGCACCTTGTGTCGGGTCTGCGCGTACGCCAGCAGCGAGCCAACCAGCATCAACGCGGCCGACCCGAAAAAGCTTCCCCAGAAGCCAACGGCCACAGTATTCATGTAACCAGATGATACTTGCCCGCCCTCCGGGACGCCAGAGTCTTTCCCTTTACACTGCTGCGCAATCCAAACACCCGCCGATGTCAACCGTCTTCAATTTCACCTTCGTGCCCTGGTTCCGCTCGGTCGCGCCGTACATCCACATGCATCGGGGCAAGACCTTCGTCATCGGCATTCCCGGCGAGGCCATCGCGGCCGGCAAGCTGCCGCACATCGCGCAGGACCTGGCCCTGATCCAGAGCATGGGGGTGAAGATCGTGCTGGTGCACGGCTTCCGGCCGCAGGTCAACGAGCAGCTCAGGGCCAAGGGCCAGGAATCGAAGTACTCGCACGGCATGCGCATCACCGACGAAGTGGCGCTCGACAGCGCCCAGGAGGCGGCCGGCCAGCTGCGTTACGAGATCGAGGCGGCTTTCAGCCAGGGCTTGCCCAACTCGCCGATGGCGGGGTCCACGGTCCGGGTCATTTCCGGCAACTTCATCACGGCACGCCCGGTCGGCGTGGTCGACGGCGTCGATTTCAAGCATTCGGGCCTGGTGCGCAAGGTGGACGTTGCGGGCGTCACCCGCACGCTCGATTTCGGTGCGATGGTGCTGCTGTCGCCGTTCGGCTTTTCGCCGACCGGCGAGGCCTTCAACCTGACGATGGAAGAAGTGGCGACCAGCGTCGCGATCGCGCTGCAGGCCGACAAGCTGATCTTCCTGGCGGAGATCCCGGGCATCCGGGTCCGGCCGCTGCAGCCCGAGGCCGACGACAACCCGATCGACACCGAGCTGCCGCTGGCGCAGGCCGAGCAGCTGCTCGCCAGCCTGCCGAACCCGCAGCAGCCGACCGACACCGCCTTTTACCTGCATCACTGCGTCAAGGCCTGCAAGGCCGGCGTCGAGCGCAGCCATGTCATCCCGTTCTCGGTCGACGGCGCGCTGCTGCTGGAGGTCTACGTGCACGACGGCATCGGCACCATGGTGGTCGACGAGAAGCTGGAGAGCCTGCGCGAGGCCGCCTCCGACGACGTCGGTGGCATCCTGCAGCTGATCGAGCCGTTCGAAAAGGACGGCACGCTCGTCAAGCGCGACCGCACCGAGATCGAGCGCGACATTGCCAACTACACCATCGTGGAGCACGACGGCGTCATTTTCGCCTGCGCCGCGCTCTATCCGTACCCCGAAGCAAAGACCGGCGAGATGGCGGCGCTGACGGCGTCGCCGCAGTCGCAGGGCCAGGGCGACGGCGAGAAGATCCTGAAGCGCATCGAGCAGCGGGCCCGGGCGATGGGGCTGGAAAGCATCTTCGTGCTGACGACGCGCGCCATGCACTGGTTCCTCAAGCGCGGTTTCGTTCAGGCCGACCCCGACTGGTTGCCCGAGGCGCGCAAGCGCAAGTACAACTGGGACCGAAAGAGCATGGTGCTCGTCAAGAAGCTGGCCTGACGCCAGACCCGTCATGCCGGGCTCCGCCCGGCGGTCCTTGACGGTTGGGACGCGCTTCCTGGCTGGGCCATTGCCGCTGCTGCCGATTGCCGCAGGATTGACGTAGCGCAACCCCCTGCTGCACGGCGCGGGACTATCCTTCAGCAGTTCCGGATTGTCCGCAGGAGGTAGCGCCATGACCACCCCCACCACCGCCCTTTCCACCGCCGAGGTGCGCCTGCCCACGGGCGATACCTGGCTGTACGGCGACCTCACCCTGCCCGACGGGTTCTGCGCGCTGGTGCTGTTCGCGCACGGCAGCGGCAGCGGCCGCCACAGTGCGCGCAACCGCCAGGTCGCGCGACGGCTGCAGCAGCGCGGCATCGCCACCCTGCTGTTCGACCTGCTGACAGTGCAGGAGGAGCAGGTCGACCTGCAGACCCGCGAGCACCGCTTCGACATCCCGCTGCTGACCCGGCGCATGCAGGATGCGACCCTGTGGGCGGGGGCGCAGCCCGAACTGCGGCATGCGCGGATCGGCTACTTCGGCGCCAGCACCGGCAGCGCCGCGGCGCTGATCGCCGCGGCGCGGCTTAGCAGCCGCATCGGCGCCGTGGTCTCGCGCGGCGGCCGGCCCGACCTGGCCGGCCCGGTGGCGCTGGGCGCCGTGACCGCGCCGACCTTGCTGGTCGTCGGCGGCGCCGACCGCGGCGTGATCGAACTCAACCAGCAGGCGCTGCAGTCGCTGCACTGCGAAAAACGGCTCGCCATCGTGCCGGGCGCGACCCATCTGTTCGAAGAAGCCGGGGCGCTGGAGCAGGTGTCGGCGCTGGCCGGCGACTGGTTCGCATCGCATCTGGCGCGGGTGGAGGCCAAATGAGCGAACCCGACTTTCCCTTGCGCGATCGCCGCCATGCCGGCCGCGTGCTCGCCGGCCGGCTGGAGCACCTCGCGGGCCGGCCCGGCCTGGTGGTGCTGGCACTGCCGCGCGGCGGCGTGCCGGTCGGCTTCGAGGTGGCCCATGCGCTGCATGCGCCGCTGGACGTCTTCGTGGTGCGCAAGCTGGGTTATCCGGGCCACGAGGAGTACGCCATGGGCGCCATCGCCAGCGGCGACGTGCAGGTGATGAACCTGCAGTCGGGCCTGGAAGTTTCGCCCGAAGCCGTGGCGCGCGTGGCGGCGCGCGAGCGGACCGAGCTGGAGCGGCGCGAGCGGCTCTACCGCGGCGACCGCCCGGCGCCGCACCTTGCGGGCCGCACCGTCGTCGTGGTGGACGACGGCCTCGCCACCGGATCGACCATGCGAGCCGCAGTCCGGGCCATTCGCCAGCAGCGGCCGGCGCACATCTGCGTGGCGGTGCCGGTGGGCGCGCGCGAAACCTGCGAGCAACTGGCGGTGGAGGCCGACGAGGTGGTCTGCGCCTTCATGCCCACCCCGTTCCGGGCCGTGGGCCTGTGGTACGACGACTTTCCCCAGACCAGCGACGACGAAGTCCGCGCCCTGCTCGAAGCGGCGCAACTGGAACAAGCGCCGGCCGCCCCATGAAAGGACACCAGGGAGAGTCACCATGGATTCAACGCAAACCCGCATGCCGGCCGGCAGCGCCGCCCTGCTCGAGGGCCTGAGCCGCGACCTGATCGCGATGCCCGGCGGCCCCGGCGATCACGACGCGCTGTTGCGGCTCATCGGCCCGGCGCGCTTCGCACTGCTGGGCGAAGCCTCGCACGGCACGCGCGAGTTCTATCGCGAGCGCGCCGCCATCACCAGGCGCCTGATCGTCGAAAAGGGCTCCACCGCGGTAGCGGTGGAAGCCGACTGGCCCGACGCCTGGCGGGTCAACCGCTACGTGCGGGGATTGTCAGACGATGCGGACGCGACGGCGGCCCTCTCCGGCTTCGAGCGCTTCCCGTCCTGGATGTGGCGCAACACGGAGATACGCGACTTCGTCGAATGGCTGCGCGGCCACAACGACGGCCGCCCGGCCGCGCAGCAGGTCGGCTTCTACGGCATCGACCTGTACA
>JACMQP010000121.1 GCA_014376915.1 Ramlibacter sp. | reverse complement strand
GGCCGGTGGCCGCTGGTCACCGACGCCGGAACTGTCGGTCGACATCAGCCGCGCCGCCGGCATGTCGGGCGGACCCGCGCCCTGGTGGACCCTCGGCATGAAGCTGGCTTTCGGCCAGTGAACGCCTAACCGGCCCGGAGAAAGTGCTCGACGATGGCGGCCGAATGGCGGCTCGCCACCTCGTGAATGAAGCGCGTGAAGTCAACATGGGCGGTGTCGTCCGCGCGGTCGGAAATCGTGCGCACGGCGGCGAAGGGCACCCCGTAGTCGTGGCAGACCTGGGCCATCGCCGCGCCTTCCATCTCCACCGCCAGCGCCTGCGGCAAGGCGGCCTGCAGCACCCGGCTTTCGGCCGTGGTCGAGACGAAACGGTCGCCGCTGAGCAGCAGTCCGCGATGCAGCCGCACGTCTGGCAGCGCCAGCTGCGCCGCCTTTGCGAGCTGCGCGCTGAGCTGCGGGTCGGCCGGGAAACGGTCGAGGCCGTACAGCGGAACCTCGTATTTCGGGAAAATCGGCGAGGCATCCAGATCGTGCTGCAGGAAGCTGTCGGCGACCACGATGTCGCCCACCTGCACGCTGGCCTCGAGGCCGCCGGCAACGCCGGTGAAGACGATGCGTCGCACGCCGAAACGCTCGATCAGCGCCGTGGCGGTGGTGGCCGCGGCCACCTTGCCGATTCGCGAAAGCACCGCCACCACTGGCTGTCCATGCAGGTGCCCGAGCCAGAACTCGCGCTGGCCGGCGACTTGCATGTGTTCATCGGGCATGAGCGCCAGCACGGCGGCCAGCTCCTCGTGCATCGCGCTGACGATGGCTGTAGTCATGCAGGCATTGTCATGGCGGGCTCGACCCGGCAGCCAGACTCGCACACACCAATCGAAAAACCGTCGTCAAGACCGGCACTGCCTTCCTGATCGACGGTCTTCATCGCTGGCGAAGTGTCTGGATCCCGGGGTCGAGCCCAGGATGACGATTACTCTTTCATGTCCACGCCGTAGAAGTTATGGCGACCGAACGGGCTCAGCTTGAAGTCCACCACTTCCTTGCGCACCGGCTTGAGCTGCACGGCATGGGCGATGGTGAACCAGGGCTCCTGTTGCTTGAAGATCACCTGCGCCTGCTTGTACAGCGCATCGCGGTCGGCCGGTTTGGTGATGGTCTTGGCCTTCTGGATCAGGTCCTCGAACGGCTGGTAGCAGAACTTGGCGACGTTGGAGCCATTGGTCTTCGCCGCCTCGCAACCCAGCAGCACGGCCAGGAAATTGTCCGGGTCGCCGTTGTCGCCGGTCCAGCCCAGCATGCCCATCTGGTGCTCACCGGCTTGCATGCGCTTGCGGTACTCGCCCCATTCGAAGCTCTTGATCTCGGCTTTCACGCCGACCTTGGCCAGGTCGGCCTGCATCAGCTCGGCGATCCGCTTGGCGTTGGGGTTGTACGGACGCTGCACCGGCATGGCCCACAGGTCGGTCTCGAAGCCGTTCGGAAAACCGGCCTGCGCCAGCAGCTTCTTCGCGCCTTCCGGGTCGTAGACGTCGTCCTTGGTGTCGTTGTTGTACGCGGACATCGACGGTGGCAGCGGGTTCTTGGCGGCGACGCCGGTGCCCAGGAACACGCCGTCGAGGATCGCCTTCTTGTTGATCGCCATGCTGACCGCCTTGCGTACGCGCACGTCGTCGAACGGCTTCTTGGTGACGTTGTAGGCCAGGTAGCCGACGTTCAGGCCGGGCTGCTCCAGCACCGTCACCTTGGGATCCTTGCGGATGGCTTCCAGGTCGGCCGGATTCGGGTACGGCATGACATGGCACTCACCCTTTTGCAGCTTGGCCCAGCGCACCGAAGCGTCAGGCGTGATCGCGTACACGAGGTCGTCGATCTTGGCCTTGCCGGCCCAATGCTGCGGGAAGGCCTTGTAGCGGATCACGGCGTCCTTCTGGTACTGCACCAGGTAGAACGGACCGGTGCCGATCGGCTCCTGGTCGATCTTCTCGGGCGTGCCGGCCTTGAGCATGGCGTCGGCGTATTCCTTGGACTGGATCGCGGCATAAGGCATCGCCAGGTTCGCCAGGAACGGCGCTTCAGGCTTTTCCAGCGTGATGCGCACGGTGTAGTCGTCGACCTTGTCCACCGCCTTGATCAGCTTGGGCATGCCCATGTCGTTGAAGTACGAATGGTTGGAGCTGGTGACCTTGAAGTAGGGATTGGCTTCCTTCCACTGGCGCTCGAAGCCGAACACGATGTCGTCGGCGTTCATGTCGCGGGTCGGCTTGAAGGCGCGGTGGCTGTGCCACTTCACGCCCTTGCGCAGGTAGAAGGTGTAAGTCTTGCCGTCGGCGGAAATGTCCCACCGCTCGGCCAGGCCGGCGACGACCTTGGTGCCGCCGCGCTCGAATTCGACGATGCGGTTGTAGATCGGCTCGTTACCGTCGAACGAGGTACCGGTGGTGTTCACTGCCGGATAGAAGTTTTCCGGGCTGCCCTCGGAGCAGAACACCAGCGTCTTGGCGCCAGCGCCACCGACAGCGGCCAGCGCCAGCGCGGCGATCGCGAAGTGTTTGCGGAATTTGCCAGATTTCATAAAAGGGTCCTTCGAAGAAAGGTGGTTTCGGCTCAGCCGGAAAGACTTGAATTATGTTGCGGGACTGACCCTCAGCCCGGCCCCCAACGGATCAAATTAAGCAGCCATGACCGCGGGAAAACCCGACTCCAGGAACTGGCCGGCGAAGTGACAGGCCACGATGCGCCCGTCCAGCGGCTGCGGCAGCGGACGCGCGGCGCGGCAGCGCTCCACAGCATAGGGACAGCGACTGGAAAAGACGCAGCCACTGGGCGGATCGAGCGGCGACGGCAGTTCGCCCTTGAGCACGATCCGCTGCACGTTGCGCGGTCCGACGCCGGGCGTGGAGGCCAACAGGGCCTGGGTGTACGGATGCAACGGCCGCGCGAACAACTTGTCCTTGGGGCCCTGCTCCATCACATGGCCCAGGTACATCACCAGCACCTCGTGGGCGATGTGGCGCACCACCGCCAGGTCGTGCGAGATGAACAGGTACGCCAGCTTGAATTCATCCTGCAGGTCCGACAGCAGGTTCAGCACCTGGGCCTGGATCGACACGTCGAGCGCGGAGACCGGCTCGTCGGCCACCAGCAACTTCGGGTTGAGCATCAGCGCGCGGGCGATCGCGATCCGCTGGCGCTGGCCGCCAGAGAACATGTGCGGATAGCGCGCCCCGTATTCCGGCCGCAGACCCACCTGCACGAGCATCGCACGCGAGCGCTCGCTGCGCTCTGCCGCCGTCATCGACGTGTTGATCTTGAGCGGGTCTTCCAGCAGGGCGCTGATTTTCTTGCGCGGATTCAGCGAGGCATAGGGGTTCTGGAACACCAGTTGCACCGCCTGGCGCAGCCGGCGTTTTTCATCGTGCGGCGTCGCCACGGCGTCGGTGCCGTCCAGCATCAGCGTGCCGTCGGCGGGCTTTTCGATCAGCGCCACCATGCGCGCCAGGGTCGACTTGCCGCAGCCCGACTCGCCCACCACCGCCAGCGTCCTGCCCTCCTCGATCGCGAACGACACGCCGCCCACCGCTTGAAGTTCGGCCGGCGCGCGGAAGATGCCGCGCCGGATCCTGTAGACCTGGCGCAGGTTCTTCGCTTCGACGACCACGGTCATGTGACCCCTTCGATCACGATCGGATGGTCGCGCTCGATCTGCTGCAGCCGTTGCGGGTCGCCCAACGGGTAGTGGCAACGCACCTGGCCGTCCTGCCAGTCCTTCAGCTGCGGCCGCACGGCCAGCGAATGCTCGGTGGCATAGGCGCAGCGGGGCGCGAACAGGCAGCCGGAGGGCCGGTCGAACACGCCAGGTACGACGCCGGGAATGGTCGCCAGCCGGTGGCCGCTGGGGCCGCGCTCGGGCAAAGCCGACAGCAGGGCCTCGGTATAGGGATGCTGCGGATCGGAGAACAGTTGCGCGACCGGCCGCTGCTCCATCACCTGGCCGGCGTACATGACAGCGACGCGCTGCGCCATCTCGCTGACGACGCCCATGTTGTGCGTGATGAGGACCAGGGCCATGCCGCGCTCCTGCTGCAGGTTGCGCAGCAGG
>JACMQP010000611.1 GCA_014376915.1 Ramlibacter sp. | reverse complement strand
CCAGCTGGAACACGATCTCATCGATCGAGAGATCGGCCGCCTGGGTGTCCACCTCGGCAACGCGGCCGGTGTCTATCAGGTCGCGGATCTTGCCCTCGCGTGCTCGGTGCGGACGCTGCTCGAAGAACGCAATCACACCGGTTTCGCCGCAACGCGCCCCTTCCTCCAGGAAGGCAGTGGCCATGATGCTTTTGCCAGAGCCAGAGGGGCCGGCAACCAGCAACGAGTGTCCGCGCGGCAGGCCCCCGCCGAGCATCTCGTCCAGGTGCGGCACGCCCAGCAACAAACGGGCACCCGGCGAGGCCGGGATTTCATTGGCGTGCGGCTCTGCCGCGACCCGTGCCGGTGCGAACACCATGATGCCGGTGGGGCCGATGCGGAAGGAGTGCAGCCCCGGCAACGTCGCCTGACCGCGCATCTTCATGATCTCCATCTTGCGCACCATGGAGTTGCCCTGCACGCTCTGGCGCAGCCAGATCAGCCCGTCGGCCACCGTAAACACCGGGTTGGCGTCGTTCTCGGTGAAGTATTCGCCGATCAGGAAGGTGGTGGCCTGCCAGCTCGTCATCAGCACGCCGAGTTGCTGCACGAAATGCTGCAGGTTGCTGTTCGAACCCCCCTCGGTTTCGCTCGCCAGCGCCACCGAACGGAACGAGTCCACGAAAACCAGCGCCGGGCTGTGCGCCTGCACCTCGGCGACGATCCGGTGCATCACCTTGTCGAGGTTGCCCGCCAGGGCGTCGTCCGACAGGTTGACAAAGCGGACCGAGCTGTTCAGCGCCCCGCTGTCGAAGAACTCGAACTGCTGCTGATAGCGCAGCATCTTCAGCGGCGGTTCGCCCAGCACCGTGAAATAGATCGCGGGGCGCTCGGGCGTCGCCAGCGCGAACATCATCTGGTGCGACAGCGTGGTCTTGCCGCAACCGGGGGGCCCCGCGATGAGATTGAACGAAAACTCCGGCAAGCCGCCGCCAAGAATTTCGTCGAGTCCGGGCACGCCGGTGGCCAGACGGTGGATGGTGACTTTGTCGGTCATGGCGAAATGTCCTGTACGGCGATGCCGTCAAATGCGGTGTCCCACGCGGGAAGAAGCAGTTGCCCGGCAAGAGCAGTACCGATGAGGCTGCCCAACAACTGGTGCAGGCTCTGCAGGTGAGCGCCCGCGCCGGCAGCCGCAATGGCGCTCTCCTGCTGCGCCAGCGCCACGCCCAGCAGCCCGAGGTCCATTGGCGCGTGTGGGCCCTGATGCGCCGCGGCAAGCCAGGGATGTGCGGTACCGACCAGGTGAAGGCTGCGTCCATACAGGGCTGAAACTCCCTTGACGCCGATGACCGGTGCAAGCGCGGCATCGATCGCCTGCCAGGTCGAGACCACGACATGGGCGATTCGAGTGGTGTTCGCGCCCTCGGCGGCAAGACGCTCAAGGGTGGAAGCAACCTTACGGCTGTCCAGAGTTGGCACGGGAATACTGTCCTTAATCTGGTTCTCGATCTTAACGCTGATGGTGTGAAAAGCCCTGTGGCTTGAGGGCTCCTTCACTTTATTTGTACGCCGCCGCACAGAACATCGCCACCGGTCCCGGGCAAACACCCTGGCTAGTCCTCCAGCGCCGCCGATTTCGCGAGCACCTCTTCCACCGCCTCGACCACCCGCGACGGTTCCACGGGCTTGACCAGGTGCAGGTCGAACCCGGCCGCAGCCGCCGCTTCCTTGTCGCGCTGCTGGCCGTAGCCAGTCAGCGCGATCAGCGGAACGAAGTGAGTCGCCGGGTTGGCCCGCAGGCGGCGCGCGACTTCGTAGCCATCGATGTCCGGCAACCCGATGTCCAGCAGCACCGCATCGGGCTGCGCGGCCAGCACCGCCGCCAGCACGCTCTTGCCGTCCGGCACCTCCACCACCTCATAGTCGTAGGAGCGCAACAGTTCCGCCATTGCGGCGCGCGCGTCCTCGTTGTCCTCCGCGTACACCAGGGTCCGCCGGCTCGCGACCGGCGGGCTGGCATGCGGCGCTTCGCCCAGAGGCGCGTCGATGCGCGGCAGCCACAAGCTGAAGCGGCTGCCCTCGCCGCGGCCGGCGCTGGCAGCGTCGACGTCGCCCCCGTGCAGCCGGGTCAGCTGCCGCACCAGCGCCAGCCCGATGCCCAGTCCGGTCTGGGTTCGATTGGCCGGTTGCGGCCCCTGGAAAAACGGCTCGAACACCTGGGGCAGCAAGACTTCATCCATGCCGGCGCCGAAGTCCTGCACAGTGACGACGGCACGCTCGCCGTCCTCACGCACTTCCACCTGCACCTCGCCGCCCGCGGGCGAGAACTTGAGCGCGTTGGTGATCAGGTTGTTCAAGATCTGCTCGATGCGCACCGCGTCGCCGTCGACCCAGACCGGCACCGCGCGCACGACGATCCGCAAGCCGATGGCGCGTTCGGTTGCGCGCAGCGCCTCGACGCAGCTGGCGACGCAATCGGCAAGGTTCAGCGGGTACCGCTCCAGCGTGATCTTGCCCGCCATCAGCCGGCTGACGTCCAGCAGGTCGTTGATGATGTGGGCCAGGTGGCGGTTCTGGCGGCGGATGATGTCGTGGTAGCGGCCGGCCCGCTCGGGCTCGAT